>DAIDAS010000008.1 GCA_027310505.1 bacterium | reverse complement strand
CTGCAACAGACGCCTTGCCGTTTGCTGCAACAGGGTCTCCTCCCCATTCAACGGAAGAAGCTGCTTGGGACGCAACGACCGCGAGAGTGGCCATAGGCGAGTCCCAGATCCACCACACAGAATCACGGCATAGCTTCGATTCATGAGTTATCTTTAAGATTAAATTCAGCCGGTAATTATACTTTGCCAAGCCTAATCTTCCAAGACTAATGACTTAAGCGCGCTAATGCCGTTTAGCGGCACGCACCGGCCGACTACGCTTCTTGCCGCAATGCCTGGTATACCGCCAGCACCTTCTCCGCCACCCCCTCCACGGAAAATTCTGCCACGGCCAACTCGCGCCCCCGCACGCCGAGCTCATGGCGAAGTTGGGGATCTTCGATCAGCGCTTTCAGTGCTGCAGCCAGCGGCTCGACGGAGGCTACCGGCACCAGCAAGGCGTTGCAAAAATGCCGGGCGATTTCACGACAGCCCGGAACGTCGGTCGCGACAATCGGGCGCCCTGATGCGGCGGCTTCGATCAGCACTTTGGGCAGACCCTCGCGATAGGAAGGCAGACAGACGACATGGGCCTGCGCCAGCGTTGCTGGCATATCGCTGCGCGCCCCCCACCACTCAACCACTCCCTGGCTTTGCCATTGTTCCATCTGCTGCAGGCAGACGGAAGTCGGATTGCCCGGATCGGGAGCACCGACCAAGACAAAACGAGCCGCCACGCCCTGCGCTTTCAGATGTGCAGCAGCCGCCACAAACTCGCCGACCCCCTTGTCCCAGAGCATGCGCGACGCCAGCATGACCACCGGCGGGCAGGGGGGCTCAGACACCGGGGAGAATTGTGCGAGGTCGACACCGGCCCCCTTGATCAGCAATGTTTGAGCAGGTTGGAGCAGATGCAGATTGATCAGCTCCCGCTGATCATCGGGGTTCTGAAAGATCACCCGACTGTTGCGATGACCGAACGCCAGGCGCAATAGCTGCCGTACCATCAGGCCCAGCGAACCCGACATTCTTCCCTGGCGGGTAAAAAGATACCCCAGCCCGGACACCGCATTGACGACCGCGGGAACCCCGGTCAGGCGGGCGGCCAGGCTACCATAGAGCACGGGCTTGATGGTCACGTGATGTACCAGATCAGGCCGCAGGCGCCGATAGAGGCGGCAGATCGCAACGAAAGCGCACAGCTCTTGCCGGAGACGGCCTTTGGGGCGGGTGAGCGGAATGGCGTAAAAAGGGAAGCCCAGCGCCTGAATACGTTCTTCACCGGTATGGGGGGGCGTTGCGACATGCACCTCGTAACCTTGTGCACGCGCAGCGAGGGCAATGGGCAACCGATGCGACAGGAAAAAACCGGCATCGTTAACGAGAAATAGGAGCTTCAATCTAGGCTCCCTGATGCAGCGTGGGTCGGCATTCGGCCTCCAGCCAGGCCTGGAACATGAGCACATCCCACAGAGGGTATTGCCAGTTACGCTGTCCGGACAGATGTTCCGCCCACTTGGCGCGAATGGGCGCCGGATCGAAATAGCCCTCGCATTTCAACCTGGATTCATTCAGCAGGGATTCCGCCCATTCACGCAACGGGCCACGCAGCCAGGTGTCAATAGGAACACCGAAACCCATCTTGGGTCGCTCGATCAACTTTGCCGGAACATAGTGATACAGTACCTGCCGTAGCAACCATTTGCTCTGGCCATGGCGTATTTTCATGGAGAGCGGCAAACGCCAGGCGAACTCGACCACGCGATGATCCAGCAAGGGAATACGCGTTTCCAGGCTGACGGACATCGCCGCCCGGTCGACCTTGGTGAGGATATCGCCCGGCAGATAGCTGACCGTGTCCAGGTACATCATGCGTTCCGTAAAATCCGACAATACCGCCCACTGCGATGGATCGGTGAGCACGCTGGCCGGCTCTGTGGCTCCCAGCACCACGGACGCCGGATCCTCCCAGTGCGAAACCAGGCCATGATAAAGCTGCTCCGGATCACGCACCTCCAGAATGGCCGCGAGCTTGTGCAGCTTGTCTCCCGGAGCGGACTGACGCAGCCGGCCGGGCAACACCCCGCGCAGTTGACGGAAGATGCCATCCCAATGTCGCGGTGGCACCGCACGCAACAATTGCGCGGCCAGCCTTCGCACCCCGAGTGGCAAACGGTTCATACGGTGCCAGAGATCCTGACCGAGGGCGTAACGGTTGTAGCCCCCGAACAATTCATCGCCGCCGTCGCCCGACAGACTGACCGCGACCTGCTGTCGCGCCAGGCGCGAAACCAGCAGGGTCGGAATCTGCGAAGAGTCGGCAAAAGGCTCGTCAAACAACTGCGGCAGGCCGGGAATGACGGCTCGGGCATCCTCCGGCGTCACATACAGCTCGGTGTGCGATGTACCCAGGTGTCGCGCGACCGCCCGGGCATACTCTGCCTCATTGTATTCACGCTCGTGGAACCCGATGGTGAAAGTCCTGACCGGCGCAGCACTTTGCGCCTGCATCAGGGCGACCACCAGGGATGAATCAATCCCGCCCGACAGAAAAGCGCCCAGCGGCACATCGGCGACCATTTGCTGGCGGATCGCATCACGCAACAAGGCATCCAGTCGATCGACCGCCTCAGCATCGCTCAACGCCAGCCGCGACTGCCCCCCCTGCTCGGCAACCTCGCGCGCTGACCAGTAGGCACACGGTTCGGGTAACCGCCGATGCGCAAGATCCTGCGCATCAAGACACAGCCAAGTGCCGGGAAGCAGTTTGCTGACGCCGCGGTAAATCGAGTACGGGGCCGGAATGTAGTTGTGTCGCAGAAAAAGCGCGAGGGCATCACGATCGACATCCGAAGTCCAGGCGGGATGCGCACGCAAGGCCTTGAGCTCGGAGCCAAACAGAAAGACCTCTCCCCTCCAGCCGTAATACAGTGGCTTTTCGCCGAGGCGATCGCGCACAAGATAGAGCTTTCTCTCATGTCGATCCCACAAGGCGAGCGCGAACATGCCGACAAACTTCTCCAGCGCTGTCGCCAGGCCCCAACGGGAGATGACGGCCAGCATCACCTCGGTATCCGCATGGCCACGCCAGGCAGGAGCACTGCCCGATGCCTCCAGTTCACGCCGCAAATCAGCATGATTGTAGATCTCGCCATTAAAGACCATGACGTAACGCCCGCAAGCCGACAGCATGGGCTGATGCCCTTGCGGCGAGAGATCAAGGATGGATAGCCGCCGATGCCCGAGTGCCATGCCTGCCGATGCATCAAGCCAGACGCCGCAATCATCGGGGCCTCGATGCACGATCTGCGCAGCCATCCTTTCGACGGTCACGCCAGCATCAGCCGGCAAACCATGGCGCTGGAAAAAGCCAGTTATGCCGCACATCGGACGACCTTATCCCACAGATTCCGCATCACATCAGGATGCATAGCGCATCGCCCGGTCACGGTACAAAACCACATACTGCTCCACCATCCGCTCAATATCATAGCGCTGCGCCACCTTGGCAGCGGCGAGCCGCCCAAGCTGCGCTCTGCGCAAAGGATCGGCCAGCAGACCTCTCAACGCCTTCGCCAGACCATCGATGTCCCCGGCCTCGACCAAGATTCCCAACTCGCCCTGCTCCAGCATTTCCGGGGTGCCGCCAACGTGGGTCGCGACCACGGCCTTACCTGCGGCCAACGCCTCGAGCAAGGCATTCGAAAATCCCTCTTCATACGATGCGCTGATATAGATGTCAGCTGCGGCAAGCAACCCGGGAACGTCCTGACGCAAGCCCAGCCACTGAACTGCCTGAGCCACCCCTAGCATTCTTGCCTGTGCCCGCAGCTGATCACCGATCCCGCGATCTTGCCCCACCACCAGCAGACGCAACTCAGGAAACTGCGGCAGCAGCCGTGCAGTAGCCTGAAGCAAATCCGCATGCCCTTTGTAGGGGATCAAATTGGCGACAATAATCATCACCACATGTGTTGCATCGAGCCCGAGAGATTGTCGCACCGTCTGGCGCCGGGGTGCCGCCTGCTGAAAACGCATCGCATCCAGCCCGTTATATATCACCCGGATTTTTGCCGGATCGCCACCTTCACGCAACAACGTATCAGCACGCACCGCCTCCGAGTTGGCCGTCACCACATGGCTGAGGCGGCAGGAAAGACGATCCAGATAACGCCAGCCCGGCACCCGGTCCTGATGAAAATTGAGCGCACGACGGCTCGTGACGATCAACGGTGTCGCGGCCAATCTGCCGGCAATGGCCGCAAACAGGTTGGTCAATGGCAGGAACCCGTGAATGACCTCAGGGCGCGTGCATCGCAAATGTCGCCAAAGACGCCAAAGTGCACGCAGCAACTGGAAGCCTCTGCACAGTTTTACGTCCCGGCTCCTGTAGCCGCCGTCGATAACCGGAATGCCTGCTGCCTCTACCTCTACCCGCAGCGGTCCATCGGCATCCAACACAAAAAGCTGTGGCACATGCCCATGGCCTGCCAGACCGCGCATCAGCATCAGCAGTTGCGACTCAGCCCCACCACAACCCAGGCTACCGATCACGAACAGAATATGCAATTCAGTCCGTTCCCTTGGTAAAGACATATTGATTACAGCCAAGGCCGCCGGCACAGGTCACCAGCCGCTCCAGTCGAAAACCCCGGGTACGGTAAAATTCAAAAATTTCCTCCGGCTTGGCCACCTCAAAAGGATACCCTCCCAGCCAATCGACCCAGTCGTGCAGCACCGACATGCCACGGGACTTCTTGTAGTCGCGGTAACTCGTCAATGGATTGCGCAGCTGCAACAAATCCGCGACTGCGCGCCCCAATGCGAAATAGGGGTAGAACACCAGCTTGACCAGCGCGCGACCAAGCCATCCAGAGCAATAAAGCTGCTTGACCCGCAACCATCTTCGTGAGGCTCCGCCTTGGTCATTGTAGATGGCAATAAATAACTTGCCTCCCGGATTGACCAACGGCGCAACATTCGCCAAGGCAGTCCACATTTGCCCCGTGTGGTGCAATACGCCCCAACTGTAGACGATGTCATATCGCCCCAATTGGCCGAGATAGTCCGCATCCAGCACCGATCCTTCTTCCACGACCCAATCGGGGTCGTCCGGGAAATAACGTTCTTTCAATTCCCTGCCGCAGGCGACCGATTGCGGGTCATAGTCAAACGAATGTACCCGGGCGCCAAGCATCCTGGCCGCAAGCGAAAACAACCCGCTGCCGGAGCCGACATCCAGCATGGCCGACCCTGCCAAGGATTCAACTCCCAGCATGCTCTTGAGCGAACGCTTGGCTTCTTCTATACGCTCATCATCCAGCACTGACAGGAACCGGGCCCAGTTGGCGCCAAACTCAAAGCGCTGCCCGTCCGCCACCTCCCTTGCATGCCCTCTCACATTGGCCCCTTCTTCCCTGAGGGTGATGTCTCACGCACAAAAACAAATTCGTTGCAGCCGATTCCCTGCCGCGTCACCATATTCTGCAGCACGAACCCCCGATCCCGATAGAAACGGAAAACGGCTTCCGGCGTGGCCACTTCGTATGGCCAGCCACCGATCCAATCCACCACATCCCACCACGGCGACATGCCCCGCTCCTTGTGATACGTTCGCCATGAAGCAAAAGGCGTCAGGTGGTAGAGGTCGAGCAATATGGTCAGGCCCCAGGCGCGCATCAATCCATATGTCAGTAACAACGGCCGCAGCCACACATGGTGATTATATGCACGCTTTATCTTCCACCAGCGTCGTGACAGATAGCCCTGGTCATTATAAATGGCAATAAACAGTCGCCCCCCGGAACTCACCAGAGGCGCCATGTTTTCCATCGCCGGCCACATGTGGCCGGTATGGTGGAGCACACCCCATGAATACACCACATCGAATCCACCTAGACCCGCCAGATAATCAACGTCCAGTACCGAACCCTGCTCCACTGTCCACTCCCTGTCATCAGGAAAGTAGCGATGCCTGAGTTCTGCGGCACAAGCCACTGACTGCGGATCAAAGTCAAAGGAATGGACCGTCGCCCCCAGCCTGCGCGCGGCCAGGCTGAACAAACCGGAACCGCTGCCTGCATCCAGAAAACGCAGCCCATCCAGGCGATCCAGCGCCAGCATTTCCTGCAACGACTGTTCAGCACGCTGGATACGCACCTCATCGAGGCCGCTCAGGAAGCGCGCCCAATTCGCGCCGAAGGCAAAACGTTCGCCTTGCTCGATTTCGCCCGTGGCCGTTTTATTCATACCGTCTTCCACTCATGCAATTCATGATTAACGTTTCCCATTGCTTGAGAACCTGTTCCCGTCCAAAATCCACGCGCACAGAAGTGGCTGCCACCCCCAAACGGCGACACAACTCCACATTATCAACCAAGCGCACTAAAGCGTCGCTGAGTGCCGACACGCCCTCAGGCGGCACCAGCAGGCCGTTGACCTCATTCCTAACAAGCACAGCCGGGCCGCTGGGACAGTCGGTCGCCACGACAGCACAGCCCATCGCCATGGCTTCAAGCAGAACATTGGGGAAACCTTCGAAGCGCGAAGTCAGTGCAAATAACGCACAACGCTCCATCCACGCCTCAGGGTTCTTCACAACACCTGGAAGAGAAACAAACCCGGCAATCCCCAGCTCCCGAGACAAATTCTCCAGACGCTCCCGTTCCGGGCCCTCGCCCAGAATGGTGAGTCGAGTGCCTCTTGCCTGAAGTTTCGCAGCGGCAAAAGCACGCAGCAGCAAGTCGAACCCCTTCTGCACTTCAAGCCTGCCAACGGCCAGAATCCGATGACTGCTGCGCTGCTCCCATGAAGGAGCGTCCGGCAACAAACGAACAAAATTGGGAACGATCCTGACTTTTTCTGCTGGCAGGAATGTCTTTGCCCAATTCGCTGCAGCGTCTGTTTGCACTACCACCTTGCATGCATGCGGATATAACAAGCGCCTAGCCAATTGCCAAATTTTGCCAATATGATACTGAGCTGGATCAACC
>DAIDAS010000481.1 GCA_027310505.1 bacterium | reverse complement strand
TGCCGGGCATGCTTGACGACGAATGCGAAGTCAAAACCAAGACACGGCAGGGTAACCTCGGAACCGACCTGCCCACACTGCTCGCTATTTTGGACACTGACGGCTTTTAGGCGTCTACCCACAACTTTTTCCGGATACCCCAAAAAACGACATCGATTTCCTCCTGGTAAAGGGATGCGAGTGCCTCGGCATAAGCCGCCGAGATGGCTTCGCGCTTCAATCGGCCATTGGCCGTCAGCTGTCGGTTGGATGGGGTGAAGGGTTCCGTGGCGAGCACCCAGGAGGCGACTCGTGCATAGTCTGGAAGCGTCTGGTTGGCCATTTGCACGGCAGCGTTGACGTGCAAATGGGAAAAGCCTGCGCGCATTACGATCACCGCGACGTTGAATGCCCTGGCTTCGCCGAATACTGCTACCTGGGCAATGGCCGGATGCATGGTGATTTCGCGTTCCACCCATTCCGGCGCGACATTGCGGCCGAAAGAGGTGATGAACTGGCTTTTTCTACGGCCGGTGAGATGCAGGAATCCTTCGTTATCCAGATAGCCCAGGTCGCCAGTTGGCCAGGGTTGTGATGGCGACTCCTGGCCAAGATAGCCTAAGAAAGCTGAGCCGCTTACCAGGATTTCGCCGTCGTCGGAAAAGCTGACTGAAACGTGCGGCAAAGGCCGGCCAACGCTACCCGGACGGCTGCTGCCCGGCGTATTGAGCGCAACCACCGAAGCGCACTCGGACAGACCGTAACCTTCGAATACCGGAATTCCCTGCTGCTGTGCGCGTTCCAGCAGTCGTGGCGATACCGGGGCGCCACCGACGGCGACGAAGCGCAGTCGGTGCGAGATCGATCTGCCCCCTTCGCCTGCCGCGACCAACGCTTGCAGCATTTGCGGCGCCAGAATCGCGCTGCTGGCCTCGCATTCATGCAGTGCCAGCAACATGCTGGCGACATCGAGCCCGGACGCACCATTCAGCCCAACCTGTCGCAGCGGAAGCAGGCAAGTGCAGGCCCCGGCCAGAAGCGGCGTGTAAAGGCCGCCGAGATTTTCCAGCAGTGTGGAGAGCGGCGTCAGGCAAATGTGGCGGTCTGTGACTTGTGCCTGGCTTGCATCGCGTAGGGAAGCGGCGACGGTTTCCATCTGGGCAAGGCTCAGGCAAACGCCTTTGGGATCGCCAGTGGTGCCGGAGGTGTAAGTGATCTTGGCCGTGCCTTGCGGGAGTTTTTTTATCCCGACCCCTTGCAAACGCACCAGATGCAGGCCGCACAATTTGCCGACACGATGGAAGCGGATATCTGCGATCTGCAGCAGGGCTTCGACCTGTTGCGGTTGGTCGGTCAGCAGTGCATCCAGGCCGGCATCGCCCATTACGTGCAACAATTGTTGCGGGGAGAAAAACAATGGCAACGGAACCAGTGGGATGTTGGCAGCCAGTGCCGAAAGATCGGCCAGCGCCCACGGCAGTCCATTATCGGCCAACAATCCCAGTACGCGGATATCCAGTGCGTTGAGATCATGTGCGGCCTCGGCCATGGCCTGATCCAGTTCTCCATAGGATAAACCCTCGTGAGCGCCTTGGAGCGCGATCCGTTCCGGGTTGCTTAATGCGGTCCGGTGCAGCGTCTTGAGGATGGTGCTCATGCGGCCTCGATACTGTTCACGCCGGAACGCAGCAGTTCGGCGAGGTTGCGCTGTTCCAGCAGCGAATGGTAGCCATAGGCGATGTCGCCGGCCATGACCATGGGGGCATGATCGTAATAGCTGCCCCAGTTGTGGCGGTCTGATTGAGGCAGCTGTTCCAGCGATGCCCTGCCCAGTTCGACCGGGCGCAGGCCGAGCCGGGCAAAGCCGTTCCGCAACGCTGATGTGCCGGTAAAGGTTACCCATTTGTACCCTTCGTCGTGCAGCATGGCGGTCAGCGCCACGATCAGCCAGCGTGCGGCGCCGGGATAGAGCGTGGAAAGGTTACCTACCTCGATGATGTCTTCCCGTCGTACGACTTCGCCCAGCCTGGATTGCAGGGTGTCTTCGATGGGGCGATCGAGATAGGTTTCGAGAAACAGGCGTGAGTTCGAGGCCGCGCGCAGGCCGAATGCAGCGATCAGGTCGCCACGCTTGGTGCACAGGCTAAGCAGGCGGGGCATGAAATGTTCAATACGTGCGCCGTGTGCAGCAGCGAAACATTGCTGGATGAATACCTCGATTTCGCCGCGCTCTTCGGTGCAGTGCTCGCGCAGATCGAATACTTGTGCCAGTCGGGCATGAAGGGACGATACTTCGTGGCTGCTTGCGGAATGTGCCAAAAAATCCGCATGCTGCAAGGCCGGTGTTGTGCTCATGTTGATCCCCTTTCGCATGATGAATCAAAAGGGATATGGCAAGCACTGTGCCAAAATCCAGATCAGGGCATGATTTTTTTGTATCTATGTGATTTGTAAAGAATTAACTATTATTTCGAGGGCGTTGTCCGGCTTGGATCGTCATCATGAAACCCCGCAACAAATGTGAGTTGCGCAAATTTTTACTACAATTTTTGCGGGGTTATTTGGGGCAGGTGACTGATGCGATATCGTCGATGACGTGTCCGGCAGCGCTGATTACCAGGGCGATTTCGACATGCGCATCCACGCTGCAGAAAGGCACGTAGCCGATCGCACCGGGGGTCTCGGCGACGAAATGCATGACGGCATGTTCCGACGAAAGCACGAAAGGCGGGGAAATGCCGTGAAAGTAAATGTCATTCCAGTATTTTTCCAGTTCTTCCGGGCTCGCGCCCAGCACTGCCTGCGAGAATGCCCGACGAAGCGGATTGGATGCCGGCAGATTGACCGGTTGCACTTTGCTGCCGTCGTTCCAGAACTGTTTCTTGCGCTTGAAGATGAGCGTCAGGTCTTCCTTCCTCAACCCTTTGGCATGGCCTGGTGCCACGATCACGGCCATGGGCTCATCCGCCGCCGCAGCCATGACAGGCCATAGCAGCAGGCATAACGCAAGCAAACGTGTGGGAAGAGTCAGCCGCATCAGAACAGGATCGCGAACGAAGCGAAGAATCCCTCGGGCGCCTGGATTCGATTATGGGTGGCGTGGCTGAATTCAGCCTTGAGCACCATGGCAGGCGTAAGGCGCATCGCCAGTCCTGCCAGCCATAGGTTCATTGCGGGTGCGGGGCCCGCCTTGTCGTAGAGTTCATAGCGCCCGATGGCATACCAGCGATCGACAATCGGCGCCACGCCTTGGATAAACAAGCCTTTTTCATCCAGATGGCTGCCCTCGTCCGAGAAGCGGTAGGCCAGTTCGGCACTGACTTCATAACGGTCGTGCGACCAGAAATAGTCCATTCCCAAGAGATTCTTGCGTTCGCCAACGGAACCTTTCTGCTCGAAATTGGCATAGGACACACCGAACTCGCCAAGACTGGATGTAGGCAGCGACAGGTGAATCCCGTATGCCTCTTCGAATGGGTCAAGCTTGGGGTCTGGGCGCCAGTCGCTGCCGATGGCGGTATATACCGAATAGTCGATTTCGGTGCCAAGCACGGGTAGCGTGCCATAGGCCGTGGCGCCGGTAGCATTGGTCGGGAAGGTGCGTTCGGTGACCAGCGGACGGGATGTAGTCCACACCAGAGGGGCGGCATGGATGACATTCCAGCGACCAATGGGGGTGAGGAATTTGCCCGCGCGGAAATTGAGTTTTTCGGAATACAGGTAGTCGGCATAGAGCCGCTCCAGCGCAAGGTATGCATGTTTGGTCGTGAGGCCGGTCGATTGTTCCCACACCAATGGGTTTTCCAGATCGAGTTCGGAAAACAGACGCAGCTTGCCTTCGCTTTCCCAGTGAATGAAGAGGCTGAAGTCATCGATCCCTATGTTCGTACGCTGGCGCCGGTCGTCTTCGATGCCGGCGCTGGCGTAACCGCCCAGCCTGAACCCGGTGCCGGGGATCTGCCAGCCTTTGCCCGGCTGGTAGTCGGTGCCGGCCAGTGGATTCTCCGCCAGCGCCAGTGCCGGCCTATACAGCAATGGCAGCGCCAGCAGGAGTAAAAGTCTCTTCAGCGGGAACATGATGCAACCCCGGGATGGAAAAAAGCGGATTGTGCCATATACTTGGGCATTCACTTGCTATGATTTTCTTGCCTTGACCATACGCAAAACACTGCTGATGGCTTTCCTGCTGGTCAGCTTGCTGCCTTCGATGCTGCTCACCTATCTGGCATTCCGGGTTGCGGGAGAGGCGATGCGCAGCGATATCGAGCAGGGCCTGAAAGTCCAGGCGGCAACGGTCTCGCAGGACATCGACAAGATGTTGTTCGAACGCCTGCAGAACGCGCAGACATGGCGTCGGTTGGAAGTAACGCAGGATATCCGGATCAAGGATATCGACAAGCGCCTGTCGAACTTCCTGGCGGAGCTGAAATCCGGCTATCAGGATGTGTACCTGGAACTGCTTTGCACCGATCGTGCCGGAAAGGTCGTCGCCAGCAGCAATCCCGCACACATCGGCAGCATCAGGCATCAAGCGGAGAGCATCACTTTAAGTGGGAAAGCGAACGCACCTGTCCGGCTGGAAACGTTGCAACTGGACGGTCCCGAGGGAGCTGCGGTTCTTCCCATCGGCGCCGCAGTACCCTCAATGTTCGACAGCGGGCAGGTCGGTGAGCTGTATTTGATGTTCAACTGGGCGCAGATATACCGCATCCTGGATCAGGCGGCGCAGAGCGGGCATGCCCTGGCGCTGCTCGACCGCGACGGCAGGATCATTGCCGCTTCCGCTGAACTGCGCAACAACGGGGCATTGCTGCAGACGGTTCCTTCTTCCTGGTTGAGCGGCGGCAAGAGTGGCATCGGTACGTACGATGGCGCACCGCTGCATCTCAAGGAGGTGATGGTCGGGTTCGATCGCTCGCCGGGATTCCAGCAGTTTCCGGGATTCAACTGGACCACGCTGGTGATCGAGAACAGCCAGCATGCCTTCATTCCGGTACGCCAGATGGCCATGGTTTTCCTGCTGCTGTTGGCACTCACCAGTGCCTTCGCGGTCGGATTCTCGATGCTGGTGGCTGGCCGGATTGCCCGCCCCATTACCGCGCTGACCGCTTTTACGCGCCGATTCATGCGCAACAAACAGTTGCCGGAAGTGCCTCATGCCTTGAGTGGCGAAGTCGGCGAGTTGACCGAAGCCTTCGTGCAGACGGTGCGTGATCTCGATCAGTCGCGCGCCGACCTTGTGCGGGCCTCCAAGCTGGCTGTGCTGGGCGAACTGGCGGCAGTGATGGCGCACGAGATTCGCACCCCTATCGGCATCCTGCGCTCCTCCGCGCAAATGTTGTCGCGCGAGCCGGGCCTGAGCAGCGAAGCGCAGGAGCTGACGGGTTTTATCGAGAGCGAAACCGAACGACTCAACCGGCTGGTGTCCACGCTGCTTGACAGTGCCCGGCCGCGCGCGCCCAAATTACAGCCTGCCGACATGAACAATATCATCCGACATAGTGCCGATCTGCTGCTGGCGCAGTCGGATAAGAAGGGTGTGCGCATCAGCCTCAGTCTGGATGAAACCTTCCATCGGGTTGACGTGGATGCCGAGCAGATGACCCAGGTGCTGCTGAATCTCGTGCTCAACGCGCTGCAGATCCTTCCGCAGGGCGGACAGGTGGCGATTGCCACGCGTACGGACGCAGGCCGGCTGATCGTTGACATCGCGGATGACGGACCCGGTATTCCGCCAGCAGAATTGTCCCGGGTGTTCGACCCATTCTTTACCAAACGCGAAGGCGGGGTCGGGTTGGGGCTGGCGGTCGTGCAGCAGATTATCGCCGCGCATGGCGGGGATATCCATGCCGGCAAGAGTATGCTGGGCGGTGCATTGTTTACTATTACTTTACCGATGAAAGAACGCTCATGACCCGCCGGCACGTTCTGGTAGTGGACGACGAAGCAAAAATGCAGCGCGTTCTGGAGATCATGCTCAAACGCATGGGGCACGAGGTTGCCTGCGCCGGTAACGGCGAAGAAGCGATGCAGATCATGAAATCCTTTCCTGCAGACTTGCTCATCAGCGATCTGCGCATGCCCGGCATCAGCGGTACCGAGCTCTTGAGGATATTGCGCGAGCAGGGTAACGAAGTGCCGGTCATCATTATGACCGCTTACGGCACGATCGAAAGTGCGGTCGAAGCGATGAAGCTTGGGGCTTGCGATTACATCATCCGCCCGTTCGATGTCGACGCGCTGGAACTGGCCATCAACCGTATCCTGGCCACCGGCCAGATGCGCCAGCAGAACGATTTCCTGCGGCATGAGGTAGAAAAAGGCTGGGGCGAATTTGTCGGTAACAGTGCCCCCATGCAGAAGGTCTATGACCTCATTCGCCAGGTCGCGCCGGGCAAGACTACCGTGCTCATCACCGGTGAAACCGGCACAGGCAAGGAACTGGTGGCGCGCGCCATCCACCGCGCATCGCCGCGTCAATCCGCGCTGTTTGTACCGATCAATTGCGCGGCCATTCCCGCCGACATTCTGGAAAGCGAACTGTTTGGTTATGTCAAAGGCGCATTTACCGGTGCCAGCAAGGATCGTGTCGGAAAATTCGAAATGGCCGATGGTGGGACGCTGTTTCTCGACGAACTGACTGAAATGCCCTTGCCGTTGCAGGCCAAGCTGCTGCGCGTGCTGCAGGAAAACATCATCGAACGG
>DAIDAS010000478.1 GCA_027310505.1 bacterium | reverse complement strand
AGAACAGGTTGCGCGCGCCTTTGCGACTTACCAATGGTTTGATGCCACGACTTCCGGTGATGATCCATCTTTCAGGCACAATGACACTGGGACAATTGTGCGACACGAGGGGAACGTCCTGGCGATTGACTTCGGGGATGGTCACACCTTGTTGGAGGAATTGCCTGATCTGTTTTATACACTACATTCACTCGGATGGCGTATAGCCGAGGTTTACCATCCAGCAGAAACCATTAGTGTCCTGCTCGAAGACATGGGGCGCGCTATCCCTGCAAGTCTCGATTTTGATGTTCGTCCGGCCCAGCCTGCAAAGGCGCTTATCGAATCCCCTGCCGCCCAGATGCTTATGGCAGCAGCCGCTGAGAAGTTGGACCACACAGCCTTTCCCACTCCAGGCGCTGATTCTGTCATCTTGGATACCTTTCGAGATCTCGGTAATACAACCGAATCGCCAACTGTATTTACCGGGGCTGGACATACTGGTGCCGTTCATTTGGTCGATGACGTAGTGGCTGACGAAGAACCCATTGTCTTCGTGGCTGAACATCTTGCATCCACTCCATTGGTACCGCCTAGCATTGCCCTAGCGTATGACCCATCCCTTGATACATCAATCATTGTGCCGGATATTGGTGGCGATTCGACCGACGCAATTTCGGTTGCGCTCGATCAAAGGCAAGAGGAAAAAGTCATTACCACAGATGTCCCATTGGCCGAGCCGGATTCCGCGCCAATACCAGAAATGATAGATGCCACATCCACAACGCACTACGAGGGTGCCATGACGGCATATCCGACAGAAGCTGTTCCAGTCGAAGTTTCCCATGAAGAAGTAAAAACGGTTCAGATTATTTCTATCCCGGAGCCCATCATGGCCGAGCAAGGTTCTATTTCCGTTGAAACAATAAACGACATATCAGATACCACCACAAATGACTTAGGCACGAGCACTCTCCAAAAAACAATCAAAGTCGGTCAGTGTGTATTCTGCTTTGATGTGCCCAGCAGTGGCCTTTTGACTGCTCAAGAAATACAGTCGCTGGCAGGGGATTGCCGGATTTCACCCGAGAACGTAATTCACATTCAACCTGGTGCACTCAACGAACCATTGCGCTGGGACTTTCTGGGTGAAATCGATGATGCTTATCCTTGGATCACGGAAAATCTAGTGGCATCGATCGTACCCAATGCGGATCGGTTGCTCGCTTCCTGCATCTTTATGGCTGTCAGGAAAGAGAATCCGTATGCAGGTTTGCGGGATGTAGCAATGTTTGCCGGATATGACCAAGAGACGATGGCAAAGCTTTTAGGCGCAGTGACACCTGCGGCTTTGATGTTGTTTAATCAACATTTGCCTAGAGGTGGTTTTGATAAAACAATTGATGCTTTGGTGCATCAGCTGGGGGCGCTCGCACTGGCGCCGGCAGGAACTTCCTTTGTTGACCTTCAGGTTGGCCATGAAGAATCTCCAGACAGCATACCTGTGGCATTTACGGTAAGGGAGATGATGTTCTCCAATACTCCCAAGGCTATTGTGCTGCATGTCAGTGCTCTGGACGGCGCATTCATTGAGGGTATTGTTGAATCGCTTCGGGCTGTTGCGCAGATGTACGCGACTGCAAAGCGTTTTAATACTGCAGATGCACCAACCATTCCAGAGGTGATTGAAGAGCCTGCTGCCCCTGTGCCTATTGTCCCTACCGAAGTATTAACGATGCTGACTGAGCTTACAACACGCTTGAAAAGCTTTGATAATCCGACTGCCAGCTGAGCTGCCTGTGCGATGGCTATCTGTACTTTAAGAAATAATCTATGCACATGTTATTTATTAATCTGCATGCGCTACTTATGAGTTAGTGATAGGTAGACATACCCCTGCCCCGTGGGTTACGGGGTATCCGCAGTTACAGAAGAGGAAGTTTCTATGTCAGTGAATAAAACCACGCTCATCGGTTTTCTTGGTGGCGAACCAGTTCCACATACTTACCCTGATGGTACGACTACTGCCCGAGTGTCCCTGGCCACTACGGACAAGTGGAAGGACAAAGCCACCCAGGAGCCAAAAGAAAAAACCGAATGGCACACCATTGTGTTCTACGGGAAGCTGGCCGAGATCGCCTGCGAATACCTCAGCAAAGGCTCTCAGGTCTATGTCGAAGGTAAATTGCGCACACGCAAATGGTCTGATAAACAAGGGATCACGCGCACCACCACCGAAATTGTCGTAAACGATCTGGAGATGCTGGGTAAAAAACCTGCAGGTGAGGTTCCATCGCAAGAGCCAGAACCGATTCCGCCTGCAGAAGAGCCCGAAATTCCGCAATAGATCAATATCTATGAGTAACTGTTAAATACTGTCCGGCAGCAATGCCGGACAGATTTGGTATCTGTCTGTCGATCGCATAGCAATTCTTTGGTTGCTTATCGTTGCATCGAGGACGTTTATGGTAGACCTCGCTGGAGATTCGGCCAGGATTTAGCCTGCACGCCCCATAGATGTCCTCGATAGGCTAGATATTTGGCCGCTATTTGTCATTTCTCCGGGATCCACGCCCCATAAACGTCCTCGATAGGAACGGCTATGGGTGGCATGCCCTCTTTTCCGAAGCATCCGGCCCCATAAATGTCCTCGATTAAAAGCTAGCACTTCCCTGCCCTACCAATAACGTCACGAATGTCCATGGGGATTCCGTTCATTGCCAACTCTGGCGATAGTTTCTCGCGCCAGAATACCGTATTGAGGACATTTATGGTTTTGGGCTCGACTGTATAAGCGACTCCCCTCCCCTGCACACCAGGCGCATCATAAAGGTCAATGCTCTAACCCATTGATGCACATGTTTTTCTGCCTTTTCGACGCATGAGCACTCTTGGTTAAGTGAAAGAAAAGTCAATTGAGGACGTTTATGGTATTCGATTGGCACGAAGCAGTACCAGATCAGTAAATAGCCACCATTCATCGTTGATGTATTGGGCAAAATATCTGCAAGGAACAACCAGTTGCGTTCCAACCATAAGCGTCCTCAATACTTCACCATAAGCGTCCTCGACTAAAATTATTTCAAATGGTTACTGAGATCTATCTAGTTGATTATTTATAGCAATATAAGTTATCCACAATCAACACCATAAATGACCTCGATCATAACCATAAATGTCCTGTTGACCCCATAAACGTCCTCGATGAGTACCATAAGCGTCCTCAATCCCGTACCAAAAACGTCTTCTTTCAACCATAAATGTCCTCTTAGACCTATGGTTTGTCCTCGATCTGGTCTATTTCATTCCTGTAATCAATAGGTTACAAGCCTCTAAAGCAAGCAAGTTTTTTAATTTAAAGAAAGCAAGCAAGCTTTTATTGATTAAGAAACGCAAGACCACTATTTCTAGTGGCAAGTATCCGCGCCCGTTTGTGGAGTGTTTGGTTGCCCACACCTGGCGGTATGGACAATCGGCTTGCCGATTCCCAAACACTCCACAAACTCCCCGCGATATCGAAAAGCATTACTGACGCGCTACGCTTGCCCTGATTTGGCATATATGCCCTTTAAAGATCAAAAGCAAAAGCCATGAGTAACCTTTTGCAGCAAAAGTCAATATTTTTGTTGACACATCTTTTTCGGGTGCGTATAAAGACAAACAACATCGAGGACAAGGAAAAGAAGGATGTCCTCGATATAACGAAAGGGAGTATGCCATGAAGAAAAATCTGGATCTAGCAATAGCCCGCACTGCGACACAGGAGCTTCCAACGCAGATTGTTATTGATTTCTTCGCATCCGGCATCCCAATCACGCAAGCACCAAAGGATGTAGTGCTTAAAAAATCCAATGCCGCCATTCGGATGATCAGCACGCTCGGTTTATTAGAACGGAAAATCATTGATGTTTGTGTGTTCATTGCCGGCGCCAAAATGAATGAGAGTCATCTACATTCAGCTGATCTGGACTACTTCAAATGGCTTTTGAGTTTTAACAGCAACAACCATCTCCACCTTAAAAAGGCCATTACAAACATCCAGCAAACACTAATTCAAATAAATATTATGGACGAACTCAGTCCTGATAAAGACTTTTGGCATAGCACGAATTTTCTATACGACGTAAGCATCTCGGGCGGGAAGATCTTCTTCCAGATACCAGAAAGTATTCGACAGCCGCTAATGGATCCAAAAACCTGGACGTATCTGAGTTTTCGGATCAAGAACAGATTTACATCAGAATACCCTTACAC
>DAIDAS010000476.1 GCA_027310505.1 bacterium | reverse complement strand
ACCTTGGGATACACTCAGGTTGCGCTGCGCGTTGAGCGAGGCAATGTTGGTGTTGATAATTGATGCCATGTCAGATCTCCTTTTAAAGTTTAACCCAGCGCGGCTTCGTTAATTACGCACCCCGCCTCTGACACGTTTATCGACCCCTGTACGAAATACTTTAGGCTTTTTTTTACTTTTCTCCATACTCTCATTCCATTGCATCATGGGCTGAGCCTTATATCGGGGCGAGGGCACCCTGATTTTGAGCGAAAAAGGATGATCATGCCGGACTCTAAGGCAACCATGCATTTATCCACACGTCCAGATGATCTTCCAGCATCCAATGTCGATCGACATATTTTCTAAGTGCATCCCCTTCTGTTGCACAGGCATTCAGGTCATTCACATGCCCACGAATTGCTTTCACCCATTCGGCATGGCGGTTCCGCACTCGCGTTACGGGGTAATCGCCCTGGTACGGTGTGATGTCGGTGCAAACAACCGGACACCCCAACATGCCGTACTCCAACAATTTCAGATGGCTCTTGGACTCGTTAAATGGATTCAACTCCAGCGGCGCAATAGCCAGATGTAGATTCAGACTGGCCAGCTTTGCCGGATATTGGTCTATCGAGACTGGGGCATGGAATTCAGCCACAAATTTTCTGATCGGATCTGGGCACATTCCAAAAAATACCCAGTCGACTTCGCCGGCAAGTTCCTTGATCACATCTGCAATCACCAGCAAATCACCGGCGTGACTGCTCCCACCCGCCCAACCAACCCGGGGGCGACGAGACGGACGCATGAAGGTCGACAGCCCTTCCCACTTCGCCCGCTCGATATAATTAGGTACGACCTTCACGTCGCTTGCCATGCTGCGGTATGCCTGCGCCAGCGGTTCTGTCGAAACCACCAGCCTATCGCACAAAGTGATAGCTTTTCTCAAACGCTTCACGGTATCCGGTTTGAAGTTGTCCCGATGCTGGCTTTTGTGCGGAACATTGGTGATCAAGTCGTCGATTTCGAACACCTTGAAAGCCTTGCTGAATTTGCTGATGGCTTCAATCGACCGGATCTGGTTTTCCGTAATCTGGCGCTGCAGGATGACGCTATCCGGATGAATCCGTTCAAACTCGACCGGATTATAGATGACATCGCTAGTCCGGCACTCGGCCAACCCTTCCCTGTACAAAGCCCGCATGGGCGCATGCACGCGATATTCGCCCGAGCCTTCGTAATCGCCGGACTGAATGAGGACGCGCTTCAACGGATGCCAGGCAATCGGATCCCACGTGGCGGTATTGTCATCGAAAATTTCATAACGTACGCCTCTGGTGGTGAGATTTCTGTTATAGGCCGGATCGGCAGCAATCTCCGGAAGCCAGGCACGATACATCGCCTCGGCGGCAGGCGTAAAATCGTCAGCAGCCTTATCCGTGCACGCGTCATCCTGCATCTGCAGCATGACCGTGTAAGGAGTCCAGACGATTCGACGTCCCCTCCCCCTCACCCGCAGACACAAATCCACATCGGCATATTCGCCGAATGCATCGCTGCATTGCCAGCCGCCCGCAGCCAGCAGATCCGATTTTCCAATAAGCAGGCAATCGCCGCTGACAGCCGAGTAGTTCTGGTCAGTATGCGCCCGGGCCAGATATCCCGGGTGGTCAGCAGGCAAGCCGCGGAAAGGGCTGCCTGCTGGTCCGTCAACGCCAAGCAGCGTACCGGCATGGAGGATGCTGCCGTTCGCCGCTAGAATACGCGCGCCTACAATGCCAACTTCGGGCAATCTGGCATAGTTCATCATGGATGCCAGCCATTCCGGGTGCGCTGCACGCAACCCATCACTGAGAAACAGCAGGTATTCGCCTTGGGCTTCATGCGTAAGCAAATCCCTGATCACGGCATCTCCACCAGCAACAGAAATCACACGCAGGCGGCGCTCGTTCAACGAACGGATACCATCCAGATAAGCCGCAGTATCGTCGTCACGATGGCCGTCATCCGGCAGAAGAATTTCATAGTTGCCGTACATCGCGTTGCCCACAATAGACTCGACACACTGTTGCAGCACCACAAGATCATGGCTACAAGAGACAATGACGGACACCAACGGCTCGCCCTCATAGCGATAAATGACACGATAGCTGTCCGGCGCCATGCCATGCTGGATATCGGCATACAAGCCCAACCGGCCCAAATGATCGACCAGTCGTTGCGCACCGGCAGCCAGCGGCGTCACACCCAACTTGGCAACCGGGTGGCTGACCAAAACATCTGCAACATGGCCGATTCCATGGACTCCCAGCCGTTCATAACTCCGCAAAATGAAATCGTAATGCTCGGCACCATCACCGGCCTCGCTGTAGCCGCCAAGCTCAACCAGCAGGTCACACCGAATGATCATGGAGGATCCGATGTAATTGCCGCAACGCAGGAAATCCAAGCTGAAATCGGGCTTGAAAGCCGGCTTATGATGCAACCCATCAGGATCAACCAAGTCATGGTCACTGTAGATCAACCGCCACTCGGGGTGCGAATGTATCGCCTCGGCAAACATCAGCAAGGCGTGCGTGGCAACCAGATCGCCGGCATTAAGCAGACAAACCCAGTCAGCATTCGTGTTTGCCGCCAGGTAATTCACGTATGGGTAAACTACGGCGCCATTCGTCTGCATCCAGCCAAGACGTTCACCGGCAAAGCCCTCTGGTGCAGGGCTGGACGACAACACCCGGACAATCAGATTGTCATAAAACTGTCGAGAGAAAGACTGGATGCTTTGCACCAGAAGCGTTTCTTCGCCCGGAGGCAACACCAGCATCACAAGGAAAGTCGGTTGCCTGCTCCACTGCTTGATCCGGCTATCGAACAGGCGGGCATCCGGCTTCTTCAAAGTGCGAGCATTCAGCCAGCTCTGGTATTCATAGCCGCCTTCATTGGAAATATTCAGCGGCTCAAGCAGGAACGAGGTTTCGCTCGCCTGCCTTTCGCCACCCTCCGTCACCCCCTGGTTACGCTCCGCCAGATGTTCGAGATAGCGCAACGACCATTCATGCCCATCCGTCTCCATGGACTTGATCTGCGAAGCAGTCGGCTTCAGTTGCCGCACCTGATCGGGATGATCGACCAGTTTCTGCAGCAAAGCCGCCAGCGCCTGAACATCTCCGCTCGGGAACAGGTATCCGTTTTCTCCCACGCTCACGATTTCAGCCACACCTCCGACATCGGAGGCCACAAGCGGAACCCCGGCGCTCAAGGCTTCGCGCGCAGCCAAGCCGAATGATTCAGTTGCCGAGGGCGAAACCAGCACATCGATTTCCGCGAAAATCTGTGGCAGCTGTTCTGGGGTGTAACGTCCCCTGAGACCAATGCGGGTATCGGTATCGGCATAGCATTGCAATTTCTCAAGTTCGTCAGGCAGCCCGCCCCCAAAGTAGACCAAGCGAGCATTGCCGTTCACGGCAGAGAATGCCTGCGCCAGCAAATCGGCATTCTTGAGCGGATGCACATTACCTAGAAAACCGAAAGTCAACGGTGATCCATCACGGTGACGAACCCCGGCATTCAACGGTTGGATGCCAAGAGAAGCCACGGCGATACGTCCGTCACCCAACCCGAACTGCCCAAGTTTCTCCGCCACGTAACCGGATGGCGCCGTCAGCCAGTAAACCTTGGACATCAGCGAATGCACATAGTCACGGCGGAATGCCAGATTCGCCCGAATTGCGTTAACCTGCTGCAGGTCATCCGCAACACCGGCCAAACGAGCGAGGCAATGTGCGCACTTGTCGGCAGACTCCGGCCCCTCGCACAGCCTCCGTTCTTCGGTGATGTAAAGCGTGACCCGCGGACAAATCGCCCAGAAGTCGTGGAATGTGTAGTTGACCAAGACGCCCTTGCGCTCGGCAATCTCCACCAGG
>DAIDAS010000398.1 GCA_027310505.1 bacterium | reverse complement strand
CCTCTGCCACATGCAGAAACGGCTCGCAGTTTTCATGCTGCGGGGGTGCATCCATGGCAATCAGCGTTCGGCCCGGCAGGGTAACGCGAAAATAGCGGCGAAAACTGGCATCGGCAGAAGCGGGAGCAAGGCTAAAACCTTCCCCCGCCAACGCCTGGCTCAACCAGACATGCAATTGTTCTTGTCTTTGCACCAAAAAACCGCCTCTCACTCGCAAAAAATTAAGCAGTGGTTTAACTAAAACACCCAACCCGTTGTCCACAAAAGACAATCGTGCAATACCCCATGCTTGGCGGGGATTTCACCACATATACGCATTGCCTAAACGGCAGAATTATGCGATTTTATCACCAGAAAAAACAAACCACCCGCCCGAATCAACCACCTCCCTATCCATGCAGAAAAATCGCTCTTACGCCTTTATGCTTGCGCTTGTATCGGCGATTTCCGGACAGGCGCGCGCAGAAGGAACGGAAGAGCAAGCCGCCGACCCTGGCACCACCACGGTTGAAGCACAGCGCCTGGAAATCCATCTGGACAAGAAAATGAGCGCCATCGGCGATGCCGAGCTGCATCGTGCCGGCAATGCGATTTTCGGTGATCGCATTGATTACGACATGCTCAACGAAGAATTACATGTCACCGGCAACACCCGCGTCGAACAGGGCGGCAACACCATCACCGGCCCGGAACTCAGAATGAAACTGGAACAGCGCGAAGGCGAAATGCGGGAAGCGGTCTTCACCCTGCACCGCTCGCCGAAAGTTTCGGGCACTGCCGACAAACCCGGGCCGTCGGGAGCCTCTCGCGGCTACGCAACCTTGCTGACATTCGACGGACCGGACAAGGAAACGCTCCATGAAGCGCGCTACACCACCTGCCCGGCAGGGCAGGACGACTGGTTCCTGCGCGCCAAGGAACTGGAGCTCGACCATTACACTGAAACCGGCACTGCAACGCACGCCAGCGTCGAGTTCAAAGGGGTGCCGATACTCTATACGCCATGGATCGATTTTCCATTCAGCAATCAGCGCAAGAGTGGGTTCCTGTCGCCAACATGGGCAACCACCAGCCGCAGCGGTATCGATATTTCCCTGCCTTATTACTGGAATATCGCTCCCAACATGGACGCCACCATCACCCCGCGCTACATCAGCAAGCGCGGCACCCAGCTGCAGGGCGAGTTCCGCTATCTGGAAGGGGACTATTGGGGTGAAGACCACCTCGAATACCTGCCTAACGACAGCACCGGCAGCGGCAACCGTTTTTATGCCAACCTCAAGCACACCCAGATTTTCGGCAACGGCTGGTCGGGCGGGTTCAATTACGAACGCGTATCGGATAATCAGTATTTTTCCGACCTGACCACCCATATCATCACCACCAGCCGAGTGAACCTGCCGCAACAGGCACAGCTCAACTATGGCGACGGAACGTGGAATTTCAACGGCCTGGTACAACAGTTCCAGACCTTGGACGGCATTTCGTATCCGTACCAACGCCTGCCACAGCTGACCCTAACCGGCGTCAAGGATTGGGATACGTTTTACGGCAACCTGTACACCCAGTTTGTCAGGTTCGACCGCAGCAGCAATGCCCCTTCCGGGGTCACCGGCAATCGCGCTACCGCCTACCCCAGCATCAGCATGCCGCTGGGGCGCTCCTATGCCTACATCACGCCGAAATTCGGGGTACATTTCACCAAATACGACCTGAGCGGCAACCTGGCCAACCCTTTCCGACCCGGAGAAAACTACCAGTCGGACAATCGTAGCGTGCCCATTTTCAGCGTCGACTCCGGGATGTACTTCGACCGCGACTTCAAGGTTGTCCGCAACAACTACACGCAAACACTGGAACCACGGCTGTTTTATGTCTATATCCCGCACCGGGACCAGTCGCAATTGCCCGTGTTCGATTCCGGCCTGGCCGACCTCAACATGAGCACGCTGTTCTCGGAAAACCAGTTCAGCGGCAATGACCGCATCAACGACGCCAATCAGGTCTCGCTGGCCGTCACCAGCCGCCTGATCGACGCCAAAACCGGGATGCAACGCCTAGCGGCAACCATCGGCCAGCGTTTCTATTTTAGCGACCAGAAAGTCACCATTCCGGGGATCGCGCCGCGCAGCAAGAACTCGACCGACTTGCTGGCCACGGTAACAGCCCGCTTGCTCAGCCATTGGAATATCGATGCGGCATGGCTGTACAACACGGATTCCGATGAAACCGAACGGGCGAACATTTCAGCCCGTTATCAGCCGGAAGCAGGCAAGGTACTCAATCTCGGCTACCGCTATACCACCCTGTCGATATTCACGCCCACCCCCATCAACCAGATCGACTTTTCGGCACAATGGCCGCTGAACGGCAACTGGTACGGCCTGGGACGCATCAACTATTCTTTCCTGAACAACAACATACTGAACAACGGCATCCCGACCAACAACCAGAGAGGCATGATCGAAGCAGTCGCCGGCGCCGAATACGATGCCGGTTGCTGGCAGGCTCGCGCTGTCATGCAGCGCGTCGCGACTGCAACCGCAAATGCCAACTATGCCTTGTTCTTCCAGCTCGAACTGGGCGGCTTAGCCTCCATCGGCACCAGCCCCTTGTCGCTGCTGACACGCAGCATTCCGGGCTACAAAAGCTCGGCGCTGATCCCTAATCCCTTACAATAATCGCGATATGCCAATACTTCTGAAATTCGCTCGTTTCCTGCTAGCTGCTACCTTATCCCTGCTTGCCTTCGGCCTTGCCGATGCGGCACAAGACACCGAAGCCGATGTCGCTCAACTCGACCGCATCATCGCAGTCGTCGATCGCGACGTCATCACCCAAGGCGAGCTGGAAAGCCGCATGAACTCAGTCATGCAGCAACTGGAAAAACAGGGCGTTGCGCAGCCCCCGAGAGACGTACTCGAAAAACAGGTGCTGGAGCGCCTGATCGGCGACAGATTGCAGTTGCAGCTCGCGGCACAAACCGGCCTGCGCGTCGACGACAACCAACTCGACAAGACCATCGAGCGCATCGCCGACCAGAACAAGCTCAACATGACCGAATTCCGCGAGGCGCTCGAGAAGGATGGCATCAGCTTCCGCAAGTTCCGTGAAGACATCCGCAGCGAGATCATCCTGGCCCGCCTGCGTGAGCGTGAAGTGGACAACCGCATCAGCGTTACCGAGGCCGAAATCGACAATTTCCTGACCACGCAGGCATCGCGCACTGACGTGCAGGACGAATTCGAGATCGCCCACATCCTGGTGCGCGCACCCGAGGAAGGCTCCCCTGAAGAGTTGCAGAAACTGCGAGCCAAGGCAGAGCAGGCCTTGAAAAAGCTTCAGGAAGGGACCGACTTCACCCAGGTTTCAGCCAGGTTTTCCGACACACCCAACGCACTCGAAGGCGGCCAACTAGGCTGGAAAACCTCAACGCAGATTCCGGGCCTGTTTCTGGATGCGCTCAAAACCATGCAGCCAGGCGAAATCAGCCCGATCCTGCGCAGCCCGAACGGTTTCCACATCCTGAAGCTCGTCAACCGGCGCGGCGGCTCGTCACCCTTGGTCGTCCAGCAGACCCACGCACGCCACATCCTGATCAAACCCAGCGAAATTCTCTCCGAGAGCGACGCCAAACATCGCATGGATGACCTGAAAGAACGCCTCGACAATGGCGGCAACTTCGAAGACCTGGCTCGCCAGTATTCGGAGGATGGCACTGCTGCCAAGGGGGGCGATCTGGGCTGGGTCAACCCGGGTGAAACCGTACCGGAATTCGAAAAAGCCATGAACGCACTCAAACCCGGCGAAATCAGCCAGCCCGTGCGCTCCCCCTTTGGCTGGCACGTCATTCAAGTCATCGAACGTCGCAGCCAGGACATGAGCAGAGAGGCCGCGCGCCTCAAGGCCCGCCAGGAAATCAAGGCCCGCAAGTCCGACGAAGCCTATCAGGACTGGCTGCGTGAACTGCGTGACCGGGCTTATGTCGAGTATCGTCTGGAAGACAAATACTGATTCAAGCCATCAGCCCCAGCAAAAACCTGAAAGCCGAGTGCGACAGCCCAATGCCCCCCCCCCATCTTCCCCGCATTGCACTGACCGCCGGCGAACCCGCCGGCATCGGCCCCGACCTCTGCGCCATGCTGGCGCAGCGCCTGCCTGAGGCGGACATCACCATCATCGCCGACCGTGGCCTGATCGAGTCCCGGGCCAAGCAGCTCAGCCTGCCGCTCAACGGTCTCAAGATCGAGCACATCCCACTCGGCGCCCCCGCAGAGCCCGGCATCCTGAACCCGGCCAATGGCCGCTACGTGCTGAACACCCTTACGCGCGCCGCAGAAGGTTGCATGAGCGGCGAATTCGACGCCATGGTCACGGCACCCGTGCACAAGGGCGTCATCAACGACGCCGGCATTCCCTTCACCGGCCACACCGAGTTCCTGCAGGAACTCACCAACAG
>DAIDAS010000467.1 GCA_027310505.1 bacterium | reverse complement strand
ACGCGGCCGCCCGCTGCGAATTGACGCTCGGAGACACCTGGCGCGTTGCGTTGCACGATGAGCTGCTGCAAGGCTTGCGCACATGGCTTTCCGAAGAGAATGTGAAAATCCTGTATCATTGAAGAAAACCGCTGTCAGCTTTTAGCGATCGTCCGTCAAGTCAAGGCGGCCACGATCCGTGGCTGACGGCTGACTTCTGAATGCTGAGAACTGCTTATGAAAACAAGTTTCCTGGACTTTGAACAACCCATCTCCGAACTCGAGGCAAAAATCGAGGAACTTCGCTACGTGCAGGATGATTCTGCACTCGATATCTCCGAAGAAATCGAGCGCCTGCAACAGAAAAGCCAGAACCTGACCAAAGACATCTACAGCAAACTGGGTGCCTGGCAGGTGTCACAGGTGTCACGCCACCCGCAGCGTCCTTACACGCTGGATTACATTCAGGGACTGTTTACCGATTTCGAAGAGTTGCATGGCGACCGCGCCTATGCCGATGATCCCGCCATTGTCGGCGGCATGGCCCGGTTCGAGGGGCAGCCGGTCATGGTGATCGGGCACCAGAAGGGCCGCGATACCAAGGAAAAAATCTACCGCAATTTCGGCATGCCCCGCCCGGAGGGCTACCGCAAGGCGTTACGCCTGTTCCGCATGGCCGAGAAGTTCGGTCTTCCCATCATTACGTTCATCGACACCCCGGGTGCTTATCCCGGCATCGGTGCGGAGGAGCGCGGTCAGTCGGAAGCCATTGCCCGCAATCTATACGTCATGACCGAGCTCAAGGTGCCCATCATCGGCGTGATTATCGGTGAAGGCGGCTCCGGCGGCGCATTGGCGTTGGGCGTGGTCGATCACCTGATGATGCCGCAATATGGCACTTATTCGGTGATCTCGCCCGAGGGGTGCGCCTCCATTCTGTGGAAGAGCGCCGACAAGGCGCCAGAAGCGGCGGAAACCCTGGCTATTACCGCCAATCGCCTGAAGAGTCTGGGGTTGGTTGATCGTATCGTTGCCGAACCGTTGGGTGGCGCGCATCGCGAGCCTGAAGTCATGATGCAGACCCTGCGCCGGGCACTCAAGGATGAACTGGCAACTTTGCAGGTCAAATCCACCACCAATCTGCTGGAGGCACGCCTCGACCGGCTCATGAGCTATGGCAAGTTCAAAGAAACCTCGCCACGGTGAACTGTCAGCCTGCCTAAAGACCTTCCTTAAACAGACTATCCAGCCTGGGCAGCGCGTGCTGCTCGGGCTTTCTGGCGGTCTTGATTCCTGCGTCCTGCTCCATCTGCTTGTCGGTCTTCGAGCGGATATTGATATCCAACTGCAGGCACTTCACGTCAATCATGGCATCAGCCCCAACGCGCCGGAGTGGGAGCGGTTTTGCGCAGCGCTGTGTGCGAGTTATCGGGTTCCTTATGTTTCGGTGTGTGTCGAAGTCGCGCGCAATAGTGGCCTGGGAATCGAAGCTGCTGCCCGTCAGGAGCGCTATGCCGTACTGCTGTCGCAGCCGGTGGATGCGGTCATTCTTGCGCATCATCGTGACGACCAGGCTGAAACGCTCCTGCTGCAACTGCTGCGTGGCGCGGGAGTGAAGGGGGTGGCGGCGATGCCGATGATGGTGGAGCATGGCATCGGGCCGGCATTGTTGAGGCCGCTGCTGGACGTTCCACGGACGGTGCTCGAACGCTACGCCGGAGCGCACAATCTGCACTGGATCGAGGACGAAAGCAATCTCGACCTGGCTTATGACCGCAATTTCTTGCGACACCAGGTATTTCCCGCGTTGGAACAGCGTTTCCCGGCAAGCCGCACCACACTGGCACGGAGCGCCGCACATTTTGCAGAGGCCGCGCAATTACTGGATGAAGTGGCGCAGGAAGATGCCTCACACTGGGTGCGGCAAGGCAGGCTGGGCGTCGATGGCCTGCGCAAGCTTTCCCTCCCCCGTGCCAGGAATCTGCTGCGCTTCTGGCTTGCAACCCATCTGGAGGCATCGCCGAACACGCGCAGGCTCCACGAAATTTTCAGGCAACTGATTGAGGCTCGAGCAGATGCCCAGGTCTGCATCCCGGTGGAGAGTGGGCGAGTGCATCGTTACCGTGATGAAGCGTGGTTCGAGCCATCGGATGATGGTTGGACCAAGTCTGAAATGCGCTGGCAGGGAGAAGCGTCGCTGGATTTTCCGGGGGGTAGCCTGAAATTTCTGCAAACGGTTGGGCGGGGGCTCTCGCTTGCCAAAGTGCAGTCGGCCGGGCTCTCGATTCGTGCGCGTATGGGGGGGGAACGTTTTCGCCCTGACGACAAGCGACCAACCCGTAGCCTCAGGCACCTGTTCCAGGCGGCCGGCACGCCACCGTGGGAACGGGAGGCGCTGCCACTGCTTTACCTAGGCGACACCCTGGCGGTCGTGCCGGGTATCGGGATTGCATGCGAGTTGCAGGCCGGGGAGGAAGAGGCCAGTCTGGACATCCACTGGCAGCGACGCTACTGAGGTGCGCTGTGCGGGGCTGGCTGTTAATAGCCAATGAGTGGTTGTAAACAGCCAGCCTCTTCGGTTAAACTCGTATGTCGCATCTATGAAAGTAATTCAATCCATTGAATTTTATGGATATATTGAATTATATCAGGCCTGGCACAGAAATTGATTGAATAACAATGTTCATTCAATGACGGACTCGTCCGATTTACAGGAATCGCCATGCATAAAAAATATAATCTTCACCCTAAAAAACTTGCTGTTCTGGTCGCTGCAATGTGCGCCGCCCCAGGGTTTGCCTTCTCTGAAAACAAGGCCGAAGTGCTTGAAACCGGCACGGTCGAGGTGGTCAGCACGACGCCCTTGCCCAGCATCGGAACGCCGATTGATCAGGTTCCTGCCAACGTGCAGGCGGCATCGAGCAAGGCGATTGCCGAACAGCGCAATCTGGATGTGTCTGAGTTTATCGATGCCAACCTGGGGTCGGTGAGCATCAGCAATACCGTGGCCAACCCTTATCAGGCCGATGTCTCTTTCCGCGGGTTTACGGCTTCGCCTTTGCTGGGGACGCCGCAAGGCTTATCGGTTTTCATGGATGGGGTGCGCATCAATGAGCCGTTCGGCGACGTGGTGAACTGGGATCTCATCCCCGCCAACGCAATTGCCGGTATCAACCTGATTCCCGGCTCAAATCCATTGTTTGGTCTGAATACCCTGGGTGGTGCGCTATCTGTGCATACCAAGAGCGGTTCCGAGTTCCCCGGGCTTTCTGCAACGGCCTATGGCGGTTCTTGGGGGCGTCGTGCGTTTGAATTCGAGGCCGGTGGCGCCAATGCCGACAAGAGCCTGGATTATTTTGTCGCCGGTAATTTTTTCAAGGAAGACGGCTGGCGTGACCACTCCAACAGTGGAGTGAACCAGCTGTTCGGCAAGGTGGGCTGGCAGAATGACAAGAGCGACCTCGATCTTTCCGTCATGCTGGCCGATACCAACATGGAAGGCACACAGGCGCTGCCGCGTTCCATGATGGGTAATCGCAGCCAGGCCTACTCCTGGCCGGACTCCATCGGCAACAATCTGGCGATGGTGAGCCTGAAGGGCAGTCATTTCCTGGCTGACGACAAGTTGGTCGCCGGCAATGTCTATTATCGGCACAACCGTATCACCGGCTTCAACAGTAACCTCAATAATAATTACAATCCTGATCCGCTTTCGCCCACCTTTGATCCAGTTCAGGCCACCAACATGGCGACCACGGCCGATCAGGATGGGTTCGGCGGTGCATTGC
>DAIDAS010000397.1 GCA_027310505.1 bacterium | reverse complement strand
TCGCAAGCCCGTGGCTGGGCATCTGGATGTTCACCCTGTGGCAGACCGCGCCCCAGCTCTTGCAAACCTGGCTGCAGAGCGGTCCCCATGCACTGGATAACGACAATCTGGTGTATTTCCTGAAAACCCTGAGCTGGTCCGCTTGGCCTGCACTGCCGCTTGCCCTCTGGGCGCTCTGGCATTACCGCAACCACCTGCTGCAACGTCCTCAATTCCAGCTTGCACTCACGTTTTTGCTAGGATCGCTACTGTTGCTGGGATTCGGCTCAGAAAGCCGGGACACCCACGCACTGCCATTGCTGATTCCCCTGGCCATCCTGGGGGGAGCCGCCATCGATGCCTTGCGTCGCGGCATGGCCAGCGCGCTCGATTGGTTCAGCATCATGCTGTTCGGGTCAATGGGCTTTCTCATCTGGCTGGGGTGGCTTGCCATGATGATCGATTTTCCGCAAAAGCTTGCGTTACGCATGCACAAACTGTCTCCCGCCTACCTTCCCCACTTCAGTTGGGAAACAACGGCTGCGGCAATCACGGTCACGCTCATCTGGGGCATGGTCGTATTCAAGGCCAAACGCTCCAACCGGGCCGCAGTCACCGATTGGGCCGTAGGCATTACCATGGTCTGGGGGTTACTGATGACACTCTGGCTCCCCTGGCTGGATGCCGCGAAAAGCTACCGCGCCATGATCGCTGACATGCAGAAAGCCCTGCCTGCCCGTTACGCCTGCGTCACCAGCCTGAACGTGGGAGATTCGCAACGCGCGCTGCTGGATTATTACGCCGACATCCGCACCCAGCCGTTCGAGACCACCCAGCACGTGGACTGCGATTTGTATCTGTTCCAAGATGAGCGCAATCGCGAGAAAATCGAGCCGGGAACGTCATGGAAGCTGATCTGGCAAGGCAAGCGCGCCGCCGATCGGCGCGAGAGTTTCCGCCTGTATCAATATAGGCCCAACCACCAGTAGTTTCCCCACGTTCAAAAGTACGTGGAGATGCTGTTTTCGGAGCAAACTCCCGCAACGGCAGAAATCCCGATAAAAATAGTCGGGTATAGCGTTGTCTGGAACCCGGGAAAGCCATAAAATGTCATATCTAATCGCATATTACGCCGCTCTCTAGGGCACACGCTCCCATGGGCATGACAGCCAGCAACTCCACCGCATTGATTGACCGCTTCGGACGCAGGGTGGATTACATCCGCCTATCCATTACCGACCGCTGCGACTTCCGCTGTGTGTATTGCATGGGCGAGGACATGACCTTTCTGCCGCGGGAAGAAGTGCTCTCGCTGGAAGAATGCGCCAGGCTGGTGCGTGTATTCGTCAGCATGGGGGTACAGAAAGTCCGTATCACGGGCGGCGAACCGCTGGTGCGCAAGAATGCGCTGTGGCTGTTCGAGCAAATCGGCACGCTCCCGGGGCTACGCGAACAGGTACTGACCACCAATGGATCTCAACTGGATCAGTACGCGACACAACTCAAGGCCGCCGGCGTGCACCGGATCAATATCAGCCTGGATAGCCTCGATGCCGAACGTTTTCGCAAGATTACACGCGTGGGCGACCTGACCAAGGTGCTGCGCGGCATTGAAGCTGCGCGTGCGGCAGGGTTCCAGCACACCAAACTGAATTGCGTCCTGATGCGCGGCATCAACGACGACGAGGCGCCGGCGCTGGTGCAATTCGCCATCGACAAGCAGCTCGACATTGCCTTCATTGAAGAAATGCCGCTGGGCGAAGTCAACCACAGCCGCGGCTCAAGCTGCGTCAGCAACGATGAAACCCTGCAACAATTGCAACAACGCTACACGCTGGTCAGCAGCACCGAAACCACCGGCGGGCCGGCACGCTACTGGCGCATACCGGGTACGGAAACGCGCGTTGGTTTCATCTCCCCGCACAGCCATAATTTCTGCGAGGCTTGCAACCGCGTGCGCATCACCTGCAAGGGAGAACTGTACCTCTGCCTTGGGCAGGAGGACATGGTCGACCTGATGCCGCTGCTGCGCAACCACCCGGACGACGATGCGCCGTTGCGCGCGGCCATCCTGAATGCCATGGGCATCAAACCCAAAGGGCATGATTTCGACCTGCGGCGCGCAGAACCGGCTGTAGTGAGATTCATGTCGATGACCGGGGGCTGACATGCGCTCTGAGGTTTCCCGCATCAGCCGACTCACCGTTGACAGAGAGTTCGCGCAAAAAGTCGAACCCGCCATAAGCCGTCGCGCGCAAACGCTGTTCGCCTTCAGGCATTTCAACCACGCGGCCTCAGGGTCTATTGCATGAAAATCACGGGCATCATCCTCGCCGGCGGCATGGGCCGCCGCATGGGCGGCGTGGACAAGGGGCTGGTCCCTTTTCACGGCAAGCCCCTGGTGGCGCATGTACTGGAGCGGCTGAAACCGCAGGTTGACGAAATCCTGGTCAACGCCAACCGCGAGATCGATATCTACGGCCAACTCGGCCACCCCGTTATTTCCGATGCCATTACCGACTTCGCCGGTCCGCTGGCCGGGCTGCATTGCGGCATGGCGAGCGCAAAGCACGCGCTTGTAGTCACAGCCCCATGCGACACTCCCTTTCTGCCCATGGATCTGGTAAATCGCCTGCTGACAGCCTGGCAACAACAAGAGGTCGATGTCGCGGTTGCCAGGACCGGTGACCAGCCGCACCCCGTATTCTGTCTGTGCCGGACATCGTTGCTGCCGCACCTGACCCGCTTTCTGGAAAGCGGCGGACGCAAAGTCGATCTCTGGTATGCCGACCTCAACACCATCGAAGTTTCGTTCGATGATGAGGCCGAGGCATTTGCCAATATCAATACACCCACGGAACTCGCATGCCTGGAGAACTGATCGCGGGCCCGCCCCCTTTGCTGGGTTTCTGCGCCTGGGGCAGCAACACCGGCAAAACCACGCTGCTTACCAGCGTGATTCCGGTACTGAAGCTGCACGGCCTGCGCATTTCGGTCATCAAGCACGCGCACCACGCCTTCGACATTGACCATCCCGGCAAGGACAGTTATCGCCTCCGGGAGGCCGGCGCGGTTCAAATGCTGCTGGGCTCGAGCAAGCGCTGGGCGCTGATGACCGAACTCTCGCATATCGAACCCCAGCGCACCGAGGCCGACCTGGCCGAGTTGCTGACCCACATCGACCCCTCGCTGGCAGACATCATCCTGGTGGAAGGCTTCAAACAGGAAGCCATTCCCAAGATCGAGATCTATCGCCCGTCACTTGACAGGCCGCTACTGGCGGCCACTGACCCTCATATCATCGCCGTAGCCGCGGATGGCGCCGTGCCCACCAGCCTGCCCGTGCTGGATCTCAACGACCCCATTGCCATCGCCGAGTTCGTGCTGCAATGGCTGAAAAACCAATCAGGGAATCGCCCATGACCACAACAGACTTCATCCGTGCCGCCAGTTGCGCCGACGATTACGACCCCAACTCCATGTCCGTGGAAAAAGCGCGTAAATACATCCGCGACTACCTCAGCCCCGTGCAGTCAAAAGAATGCCTGCCTCTGCGCAACGCTCTGGGCCGCGTGCTGGCGGAAGATATTCTCTCTCCACACAACGTGCCCAACCACGACAACTCCGCCATGGATGGCTACGCACTCAATGCAGACGATCTCCAGCCTTCGGGCCCGACCACGCTGCATATCGCCGGCACGGCCTTTGCCGGGAAAGCCTATGCAGGCAAGGTCGGCCGAGGGGAATGCGTGCGCATCATGACCGGCGCGGTGATACCGGTTGGCTGCGACACTGTGGTCATCCAGGAACACGTGCAGGCCGAGGGACAAACCATCACTTTCGGCGAAGGCGTCAAGCGCGGGCAGAACCTGCGCTACGCGGGCGAAGACCTTAAGCAGGGCCAGGCCGTCTTCCCCGCAGGTCATCTGGTACGTCCGGCCGATCTCGGACTGATCGCCTCGCTCGGGATTGGCGACGTCAAAGTCTATCGTCGCCTGCGCGTCGCATTCTTTTCTACCGGCGACGAACTCGCCAGCATCGGCCAGCCACTGGCAGAAGGCCAGGTCTACGACAGCAACCGCTACACCCTTTACGGCATGCTCACCCGACTGGGCGTGGAAATGATCGACATGGGCGTGGTGCGTGACGACCCGAGACTGCTGGAAAACGCGCTGAACGAAGCTGCCGCCAGCGTCGACGTGATTCTCACCAGCGGCGGCGTTTCGGTGGGTGAGGCCGACTACATGAAGCAACTACTCAACCAGCTAGGCCAGGTCGTTTTCTGGAAAATCGCCATGAAGCCGGGACGACCGCTAGCCTATGGCAAGATCGGAAAGGCGCACTATTTCGGACTGCCCGGCAATCCGGTGGCGGTGATGGTCACCTTCTACCAGTTCGTACGCGAAGCCATGCTGGTACTGATGGGCCAGCCCAACCCCGTCCCAGCACCGCTACTACCCGCCATTTGCGTGGCCCCCTTGAAAAAAGCCCCGGGCAGAACAGAGTTCCAGCGTGGCACGCTGTTTCTGGATCAGGATGGCGCATGGAAAGTGCGCCCCATCGGCAACCAGGGCTCCGGCGTGCTGCGTTCCATGAGTGAAGCGAACTGTTTTATTGTCATGCCGGAGAGCTGCGGCAACCTCCCTGCTGGTGAGACGGTACAGGTGCAGCTGCTGGAAGGCATCGTATAGCCTGCAATTCATGAGAATCCTGAGGGTGAGTTACTGAATTTCTGGTAGAGTTTCGCGCTTCAAAAAAATACTCTGGCATCATAAGCCACACGTTTCAGGAGATTTCCGATGTTACCGCAGAAAAAACTGTACCTTGCCGTTGTCGGCTGCCTCATCAGTTCAGCCGCAATCGCTGCCGACCCCTCGGCGCCCCTCTCGTCGGAAGAGGTTGAAACCGCCAATGTGCTGTTGGTTTCCCCAGTGGTAGTGACAGCCACCCGCGTCGAGCATAACAGTTTCGATTTACCGGTTTCGATCGACGTGGTCGATGCCGAGAAAATTCAGGAAGGTCAGCTGCAGGCCAACATTTCCGAGAGCCTGGTACGTATTCCCGGCATCGTTGCGCAATCCCGCGGACAATCCGCACAAGATGTCCAGATTTCCAGCCGTGGCTTTGGCGCACGCTCCCAGTTCGGGATCAGAGGGATTCGCCTTTATGCAGACGGGGTCCCCCTCACCATGCCGGATGGACAAGGGCAGGCAGGAACCTTTGATCTTGGCTCCGCGAAAAGCATCGAAGTCATGCGCGGCCCGTTCTCAGCCCTCTATGGCAACTCGTCAGGCGGCGTAGTCCAAATTTTCACGACAGACGGCCCGAAAGAGCCTACCGTGAGCGGCGCCTTCACGACAGGCAGCTATGGCACCAACCGTGAGTCAGTCAAAGTTGGCGGAACCTCGGGAGAATTCAATTACCTAGCAAACTACTCGCATCTTGAAAGCGATGGTTATCGCGACCACAGCGCGGTGCGGCGCGATTTGTTTAACGCCAAGCTCGGCATTCAGCTGCGGCAAGACACGCGTCTTACCGTGATCGCGACTTATCTGGACCAGCCGTTGGCGCAGGATCCTCAAGGTTTGACCAAGGCATTATGGCAACAGAACCCCAAGCAGGTTGTCACCAACACCAACACGTTCAACACACGTGTTGAACGAAGTCACACCCAGGTCGGCGCAAAACTGGAACATGACATCAACGCCGACAATACCGTGAGTTTGATGGCATATGGCGGCACGCGCGACAATTTGCAATTCCAGTCCATCGGCTCCAACGCCCTTGGAACAGGGATCAACGACCCAAAGATCATTGCGTCGACCTCCAAGACCTCCGGTGGCGTGGCGCAAATCAACCGCGATTTCAGCGGGTTGGATTTCCGCTTCACCCACAAGGGGACGCTGGCGAATGGCCCCTACAGTTTTTCGGTAGGCACAAACTTCGATACGATGGAAGACCATCGCACCGGCTATGACAACTTCATCGCCCTGCCCGGAGCCAGCCTTATCTGCGGAGTAGGCATCATCTGCGGCGTCAAGGGAACCCTGCGCCGGGATGAAAACGACAAGGCCTGGAATTTTGACCAATACGCCCAGGCTGAATGGTCTCCGCACTCGCGCTGGAACTTGGTCGCCGGGATCCGTCACAGCGACGTACATATCAAATCCGAAGACCATTACCTGACCAACGGCAATGACAGTGGCAACGTCAGCTTCACGAAAACCACCCCGGTAGCGGGGGTCATCTTCAAACTCACGCCGATGATCAATCTCTACGCCAACGCCGGCAAGGGGTTCGAAACACCCACCCTGATCGAAATGGCCTACAAACCGGGCTCGGGCACGTTTAACTTTGGCCTGCAGCCAGCCACCAGCACCAATTACGAAATCGGTGCCAAGACATTCATCGGAGCAAATACCCGCGCGAATATCGCCGTCTTCAAAACCGACACCAGCAATGAAATTGTCGTGGCCAGCAGCGTGTCTGGTCGATCCACTTACCAGAACGTCGGCAGCACAGAGCGTAATGGGGTAGAGTTGTCGGTCGACTCCGATTTCGGCAGAGGTTTTGCCGGTTATGCTTCCTACGCTTATCTGGATGCGTCGTATAGCGACCCCTTCTGTTCTGGTGCCATTGCATCCAATGCCACTTCTTGCGGGGCAAGCTCAGGCACCTGGGTAAAAAGCGGCAAGGCGATCCCTGGCACCTATCGCCAGACCGCCTATGCGGAAATCAGTTGGAAACATGCCCCGACCGGCTTCTCAACCGCACTTGAAACGCACGCAGTCGACAAAGTGTATGTGTCTGACAAGACCAGCGAAAACGCAGCCGGATACGCCATTGTCAATTGGCGGGGAGGTTTCGCTCAAAACATTGCCAAATGGCGCATCGCGGAGTTTGTTCGCATCGAAAATATTTTCGATCGTAACTACGTCAGTTCGATCAAGATCAACGACAGCAACAGCCAGTTTTACGAATCCGGCACAAATCGCAACTGGCTGCTGGGCATCAACGCAAGCTATCAGTTCTGATCTGCAACACCCGTTAAAACCCGCCTATGGCGGGTTTTTTGTTGCGATATAATCCTTAGCCATCATGGCAGAAGACAGCGACCTCGAACGTACCGAACCGGCGACAGGACGACGCCTGGAAGAGGCGCGTCGAAAGGGAAATATCCCGCGATCGCGGGAGCTGAATACGTTTGCGGTACTGATGGTCTCTGCCGTCACCCTGGTCATGATGGGGCCGGAACTGGTTCGCGGATTTGCATCCCTGCTCAAGCAGCGGCTCAATTTCGACC
>DAIDAS010000463.1 GCA_027310505.1 bacterium | reverse complement strand
GACGTGGGGGCCATCCCCATCACCGGCAACAGCGAGGTGGATATCTCGCTCGACCGCGCCAAACTGGCCCGCTACGGCATGGCCGCAGGCGACGTGAACAATACGATCCAGACCGCCCTGGGCGGCACCGCCGTCAACACCTTCTATGAAGGGGATCGCAGTTTCGATGTGACCCTGCGCCTGCAGGAGCCTTTCCGAGATGCAGTCGACGACATTGCAGAATTGCCCATTGCGCTGCCGGATCATTCTGCGACCATTCCGCTGGGTGAGATTGCTACCATCGAGGTGCGGCAGGGCGCCAATCGGATTGCGCGCGAGGACATCTCCCGCATTGCGGCAGTCAAGGTCAACGTGCTGGGTCGCGACCAGGGTGGTTTCGTGCAGGAGGCCATGGCCAAGGTTCACGACAATGTCGGCTTGCCGCCCGGGTACACCATGGTCTGGGGTGGGCAGTTCGAGAACCAGCAGCGTGCCATGAAGCGCCTGGAAGTGATCGTGCCATTGTCCATCCTGATGATCTTCGTCCTGCTGTTTTGGGCGTTCAAGTCAATGCGCAATGCCATGCTGGTGTTGCTGCTCATCCCCTTTACCCTGATCGGTGGGCTGGCCGGGCTTGGGCTGGCCGGGCTGCATCTTTCCGTATCGGCCGCGGTAGGCTTCATCGCGCTGGCCGGGATCTCGGTGCAGAACGGCGTGATCATGCTGGAGCAGATCAAACATCTGCTGCTCGAAGGCCATGCTTTGGCGGATGCCGTGCTGGAAGGGGCGACGAGCCGTCTGCGCCCGATCCTCATGACCGCCCTGATGGCAGGTCTCGGCCTGTTGCCGGCAGCCTTGTCCCATGGCATCGGTTCTGAAACGCAACGGCCCTTTGCCGTGGTGATTGTGGGCGGTTTGATTACAGCCACGTTCTTTACCTTGCTGTTGCTGCCGCTATTGTTCCCGTACTTCTCGGATGAAAGGAATGTCAGGGAATAAGCGAACAAGTCGCCGTTTCTCTGGTTTTCACCACCGCGTTGACGCGAGGGCGCCGGTTGTTTGTCTCGGTGCTGCTATAGCCAATAGTAATAGCCATACCGGGTGCCGGGTCCATTGTCGCGCGTGCAAAGCGTACAATATCGTCTTATGCAAACGCCTCGCGAACTGACATCCTACCGACCTTACTGGGCTCGCCGTTTCGGTACCGCGCCATTCCTGCCCATGTCCAGGAAAGAAATGGACGCGCTCGGCTGGGATTCGTGCGACATCATTCTGGTGACGGGCGACGCCTACATCGACCATCCCAGCTTTGGCATGGCATTGGTGGGGCGGCTGCTGGAGGCACAAGGTTTCCGCGTTGGCATCATTGCCCAGCCCGACTGGCAGTCGGCCGAGGCCTTCAAGGTACTGGGCAAGCCCAATCTCTATTTCGGCGTAACCGCCGGCAACATGGATTCCATGGTCAACCGCTACACGGCCGACCGCAAGATTCGCTCTGACGACGCCTACACGCCGAACGGTGAAGCCGGCAAACGCCCGGACCGTGCAATACTGGTGTATGCGCAACGTTGCCGCGAGGCTTATTCCGACGTGCCGGTGGTGATCGGTAGCATCGAGGCCAGCCTGCGCCGCATCGCCCACTATGACTACTGGTCGGACAAGGTACGGCGCTCGGTGCTGGTGGATTCCAAGGCCGACATTCTGCTGTACGGTAACGCCGAACGTGCACTGGTGGATCTGTCACACCGCCTGGCCAAGGGCGAGCATATCCGCGATATTACCGACCTGCGCGGCACCGCGTTTTTGCGCAAGGGCATCCCCGATGACTGGCTGGAAGTGGATTCCACCAGCATGGATCGTCCCGGCCATATCGATCCCCACATCGATCCTTACGTCATGCAAATGGCCGAGGGCGCCGCCTGTGCCTCGGACGGCGTGCCCGATACCGGCGTGAAGACGGTGCAAATCCACCGCAAGCCCAAGCCGGATCGCGCCCATCAGGTGGTACGCCTGCCGAGTTACGAAGAAGTGTCACACGATCCGGTAATGTACGCCCACGCCTCGCGCGTGCTGCATCTGGAATCCAACCCCGGCAATGCGCGGGCGCTGGTTCAGCGTCACGGCGACCGTGAGGTGTGGCTCAACCCGCCGCCCATTCCGCTGACTACCAAAGAAATGGATCATGTGTTCGGTCTGCCTTACGCACGCGGCCCGCATCCGGCGTACAAGGGGGCGAAAATCCCGGCGTGGGAGATGATCCGCTTTTCGGTCAATATCATGCGCGGCTGCTTTGGCGGCTGCACCTTCTGCTCCATTACCGAGCACGAAGGCCGCATCATCCAGAGCCGCTCGGAAGAATCCATCCTGCATGAGATCGAGGAGATCCGCGACAAGGTCGAGGGCTTCACCGGCATCATCTCCGACCTCGGCGGGCCAACGGCCAACATGTACCGGCTGGCGTGCAAGGACCCGAAAATCGAATCCGCCTGCCGCAAGCTGTCGTGCGTCTACCCGGACATCTGCGACAACCTCAACACCGACCATTCGGCGCTGATCCAGTTGTACCGCAAGGCGCGCCAGATCAAGGGCGTGAAGAAAATCCTGATCGGCTCCGGGCTGCGCTATGACCTGGCAGTGAAGTCGCCGGAATACGTGAAGGAGCTGGTGCAGCACCACGTGGGCGGCTATCTCAAGATTGCCCCGGAACACAGCGAAGAAAATGTGCTGTCGAAGATGATGAAGCCCGGCATGGGCGCTTACGATCGCTTCAAGCAGATGTTCGAGAAATTCTCGAAAGAGGCAGGCAAGGAACAGTACCTGATCCCGTATTTCATCGCGGCCCATCCGGGCACTACCGATGAAGACATGCTGAACCTGGCGCTGTGGCTCAAGCGCAACAATTTCAGGCTGGACCAGGTGCAGACCTTCACGCCGACGCCGATGGCCATGGCCACCGCCATGTACTATTCCGGCAAGAACCCGCTGCGCAAGGTGACCAAGACCAGCGAGGATGTGCCTATCCCGAAAGCAGGCGGCAAGCGCAGGCTGCACAAGGCCTTTTTACGTTACCATGACCCCGCCAACTGGCCGCTGCTGCGCGAGGCGCTCAAGGCCATGGGGCGTTCCGACCTGATCGGTAACGGCAAGAAACACCTGATTCCCGCGTGGCAGCCGACCGTGACCAAGGCTGTGACCAAGACCGTACCCAAACCGGTCGGCAAACCCTCAGCGCCGGGTAGCCGGCGTGCTCACTCCAGGTAACGCGAGAGCTGCTTGATCACGCTGTGCACATCGCCCAGCACCCAGAGCTCTGCGATCTTGCCGTCCTCGAACGTGAATACCGCCACGCCGTCCCATTTGATTTTTCCGTGGGTTGGCGCGTAGCCGAACAGCTCGCCCTGATGCACGCCGGAGTACAGCATGCGTGCGTAGAGCTTGTCGCCTTCTGTAATCATGTCCACGATTTCGCAGCGGTAATTGCCCAGTGCGCCACGGATGAAATCCATGTACAGGGCAAATCCCTTGTGGCCGCGTTGTGTCAGCCCGAGTGATCCGCGAAAGGTAAAGTTCTCGCTCAGCAGCTCTGGAATAACGGTTTTGTCGGCGCGGTTCCAGATGGCGTCGTAGAATTTCTGGACGGTTTCTTTATGATTTTGCATGGTAAGGATCGCGACCAATTTTCAAGTGATTGGACAACATTCTCCCACGAAAGTCCGGTGAATCGAAACAGGCGCTTAATCTGCCCCCGCTGCCATCAGCGTTTCGGCAACATCAGAGTGCCCGCGTTGCTGGGCAATATCAAGGGCGCTGATGTTGCCGGCGAGGGTGTTGACGTTGGCGCCAGCCGCCAGCAGCAACTTGCAGACGACGTCGTGCCTGTTCATGGCGGCACGCATCAGTGCGGTTGTACCCTTGGCCTTTGGCGCTTGCAAGCCAACCTTGGCATAAGACTGGTACACCAAGCGAAAAACGGCTTCCAGTTCTTCTGAAAGGCAAGTTAACAAATAGATGTGTCGTTAATAAGCTGATTTAATGGATGAATGGGTTTGCCATCATCCGTCGGCTATCGTTCACGCCCCGCCTCCATGAATGCTTTTCTTACGGGCGATAGCACGTATTCCATCACTGTCTGGTTGCTCAACCTGATCTCTGCGGTCAACTGCATGCCGGGTGTCAATTCCAGCCTGGCGCCACCCAGTTCCAGATGCTGTTTCTCCAAGGCAACCAGTGCCCGATAAGCCGAGCGCTGCGTTGTTGTGGAATTGTCTGTCTGCCCGGCTTGCTGGGTGACGGGCTTGGGGGGATCGCTGGAATCCGCCCCCACATGTACGACCCGGCCGCTGATCATGCCGTATTTCTGGAATGGGTAAGTGGCAAGTTTGAGCTGCACCGGCTGGTCAATATGCACGAATCCAGCATCTTCATTATTTACCCAGACCTCGGCCTGTAGCGCCTCATTCTGGGGGACCAGAGTCATCAGTACCGTGCCGGGCGATACCACGGTGCCTGGCGTGTGGGTGGCAAGATCCTTGACGATGCCCGCCTGCGGCGCCCTGAGTTCGAGCAGGCTGCGTTTGTGTTGCTGTTTGGCGAGTTCCTGCTCCAGTTTCTGTACTGAGGCGTAGGTTTCGACTTTGTCGGTCAGCAGTTTCTGCCGGTAGCTGGATTGGATCTGCGCGAGTTTTTTGTCGGATTGGGCAATGGCGGTCTTGAGGCTGGCGGCTGTGTATTCCTGGCTTTTGAGTTCCTGCTGTTTTTCGATACGATCGCGTTGCTTCTCCAGTACCATCAGATTCCCTGCAAACCCGGTCTTGCCGAGCGTGGCGTAGGCATCTTCCTGTGCCCGGTAAGACGGCAGGGTTTGTTCCAGCTTTTGTTGTGTTTCGATGGATGCTGCCAGCTCCTGCTCTGCCTTGGTGTGCGCGGCACGCTCCTGGGCTAGCGCATCTTCCAGGGCGCGGCGGTTGATCTGGTATTCGGCTTCCACATGGGTGAAAAGGTCGGCAGGTTCGCCAGGTATCCGGCGCAGCGGTGTTCCCGCCAGTTCGGCTTCAATACGACGCAGGTTCAGTTTTGCGTGCTGCAGTTCGGCCAGGGCCGATTTGCTGTCGGCTTCGGAGATGTTGCTATCCATGCTGGCCAGCAGTTGTCCGGCGCTGACGTGATCTCCTTCTTTTACGAGGATATCGCGCACGATGCCGGCATCGGAGGGTTGTACGATCTTAAGGTAGGTGACGGGAACCAGTTTGCCTTCGGCCACGGCAACTATGTCCAGTCGGCCGATCATAGACCAACCCAGAAGCAGGGTCACCAACAGCAAGATCAGCCGCAACACCATGCGCGATAACGGTGCAGGAGGGGCCTCACTCACCCGCAACAGGCCGGGGGCAAAGTCTTGCGCAGCATTGTAGGGTTGACTGCGAGAGCGCATCAATGAGTTCCTTTGGCTGGTGCTGATACGGTTGGGATCAAGTAAAAACAATAGGTGAGGGTGCTCAACACCCCCACCTATTAGGCATGACTACTGTTTAGTTTGAATCTGGCGTGGTTTTATCCCAGCATCACGGCCTCAGTTGGCAGAGTGGCACTGAACGCCTGTGCCGCGGTACCGAACCTGGTGTCGCTGAGGACGCTCTGTGCCGCGGTGAGGCCGACGCCCGCCAGGGTGCCGTTGCGGCCGTACTGGTAAGCCAGGTCGCCTCCCATCGCAGCGGTGTCACTGCCCGCCAGCAGGTGTGCCGTGAGCCGGGCATCGGTCAGCTGCCAGTTGGCGGTTGCGCCCTCGGTGTCGAACTGGTGGACCAGGTCGGCAAAGTTGAAGTTCTCGATCCTGTTGTTCCTGAGCGCATCGGTGCCGCCCTGGACAAAACCGGTCATGGCTTCCGCAATCACCTGCAGGTTGAGCACGCTCTTGGTGTCGTACTGGGTGCTGTTGCTCAGAATAGGCGCGACATACCAGTCGCTGAAGGTGATGCTGTCGGTAACACCGGTCTTGAGCACCAGGTCGTTGCCGGATTTGCTGAAGGCCAGGTCGCTGTAGTTGATGCCGCCGCCCAGCGAGAGCGTCAGCTTGGCGCCGTCGCCTGCATGCACCGTGTCCTGGCCGTCGCCCTTGTTGTAGGCGAGGATGTCGTGGCCGGTGGCGCCATAAGAAGGTCCGATATCGTCATTGGCGCTAAAGGACAAGTAGTATCCTGCGTCGATGACATCGTTGCCCTTGCCGCCGATCAGCAGGTTGTTGTTGGCGCTCCCCATCAGATGATCGTTGTCGGCGCCGCCGTCCAGCAGGCTTGCACCTTGGGCGCCCCAGACTCCGTTGTCGAACAGCGTGTCGCTGCCTGCCCCGCCTTGCAGAATGTCGTACTGGGCTGCGGCATGCAGATAGGCATAGCCGCTATCGGTATACAGCAAGTCATTGCCGCCACCGCCCTGGATCAGGTTGGATTGGCCGTTGCCGGTAATGCCGTTGTCGCCGGCATTGCCGGTGATATTCTTGCCCGTTCCGCCAAGGATCGGATTTCCGTCCGACAAGATGGCATCCGTCAGTTGACCGGACATGGTCCAGTTATCTGCGTTCGAGTAGACCATGCCTGCGCCCACCACTGTGTCGGCGGCATTATCGACATAGAACGTGTTGTACCCGGCGCCATCCCCCTGACTATCAACCACATAAAGGTCATCGCTTGCCCCGCCATACATCGAGTCACTATCCGCCTCCCCAACATCCGGGAAACTTATTCTCTGAAGCGGTTGCCTCCTAACGCATGGCCGCCATGGGAATGGGTTAATTGGGATCGGCCCCTATTACCCTGATCACACAAATTTCATGATGGTCATAATACGTGGCCCGCTCATACCGCTTTGCGCCATTGTGTATTGTTGACTGCAACAGCATTTCATTATGCCTCTTGAAATATGCATACATTGTATGTATTATTTAAATATGAGATTTGAATTTGATCCAAAGAAAGCGGCTGCCAATCTCCGTAAACATGGGGTTTCGTTTGCAGGGGTTGAACCCGTGTTTTATGACGATTTTGCGCTGACGCTTGAAGATACAGCCGCCACGGGCGAAGCACGCTTTATAACGGTAGGTTCTGATGCTCTGGGTCGTATTGTTACGGTTTGCTGGGCACAACGCGATCAATCGATCCGTTTGATTTCTGCACGGTTAGCCACATCTTATGAAAGGAAATGTTATGAAAGCTGAATACGATATGACGAATTCCAAGCGCGGTGCGGTGGTGGCTTCTGCCGGTAAGACGCGTATTACGATTTATCTGGATGACCGAGTTGTGAGTGCTTTTCGGCAACGGGCAGAAC
>DAIDAS010000442.1 GCA_027310505.1 bacterium | reverse complement strand
TTTTAGAGTCATTTCTGGCATTCCGTGTACCAGGAAAGGCGGGAGAGCTCAGGCAACAAGTAGAATCCTTGACAGGAGATCCTGCTAAAAAATCTCGTATAGTCCGGTTTCTGCATACATATTCTCACGCCGACCATATAGCTGAGCCAGAGCATGACCTATCATTGCTATCCGAAACACCGTTCGTGCTGAACGAGATACTTGAGTTAATCAAGCTCAATGATGCTAATCATTATGATGCAATGTCAGCATTGACTATGCCTGCTGCAACCTAAAGCTGGAAAAGACCTTAGGTCTACTTATGTAACAGATTCAGTACTTTGGATAATTAAAAGTATTGAAATATTCCGCTGTACCCCCATATCACGTGAATAATTGGGGAGGGGTGGACATATGTTGCACGGGGAAATGCTGCTGCGTATTTGGGATGTCGAGCACGGTGCGTGCGCCATGCTCCATCACCAATTAAACGGGTACGCCGGCAAGCTGGCGATGATTGATTCTGGAAGTACCAACGTCTGGAGTCCAAGCACCTTTATTAAGCATGACCTGAATAGAAGTCAACTCGACTATTTGTTCATTACCAACGCTGATCAAGATCATATGTCCGACCTGCGAGGCTTACAGCGTGAGGGCATCTATGTTGACACACTCATTCGTAATCCCTCGTATTCTGGGCAGCAGATGCGGGCAATCAAAGCGTTGAGCGGGCCATTGAGTAATGATGCGCAGTGGTATGTGGGAGCTTGTGATAGTTACAGCTTTCCTACCGATACACCATTCGATTCCAACATGGGCGGCATTACGGTTACCACCTTTTGCAACCACTATCCGACATTCACCGACACTAACAATCTCAGTTTGGTGGTATTCGTTAAGTACAGTAATTTTAAAATTCTGTTCCCTGGTGATTTGGAAAAGGCGGGTTGGCAAGCGCTGTTACAGCGTGCGGATTTCCGTGCAGAACTTGTTGGCACCGATATTCTGGTAGCCTCCCATCACGGTCGAGAAAGTGGCTATTGTGAGGACATTTTTGACTACTTTACACCGAGTGCCGTAGTAGTTTCTGATAAGCCGATTGAGCATGAGACGCAGCAAACCGTACCTGATTATCGTCGCGTTGTGCGGGATCAAGGAGTCCGAGTCCGCACAACCATGAAGGATCGGCATGTACTAACTACACGACGCGATGGCTGGATTCAATTCGTTGTCGATAACAACAATTACATCATCGACACGGAGTACAGAGGATGAAAAACACCGGCGAACGATCTCTTAAATCTCTCAACATGAAGTGGCTAACACTCTTGGCTATCGCCGATGTTTTAGCAGTAATATTTTTCGTGGCTCCAGAACTCGTCAAGGGTGCATCACTTACGCAAGTAGGCATCGGACGCGTATTGACCACAACGGTTATACCGGTAGTCGTGTTGCTCATAGTCAATGTGCTGCCGCACACCTTGAAGTCGGCACTCGTTTATTGGAAGCCGCTTGGGGTGCTTCCTGGAGCTGAAGCTTTCACTAAGCACGGCCCCGCTGATCCGCGTATCGATATGGCGGCATTGAGGAAGAATGTTGGCACACTACCAACTGACCCGACCGAACAGAACGCTAAGTGGTACAAACTCTACAAGCAAGTTTCGAATGAGCCCGATGTGGCTGAGGCGCACAAGATGTTCCTTATGTACCGAGACATGGCGTTTATGTCTCTGGCACTGGTCGTCCTCGTTCCTGTGGCGCTATTTGCCGTTGATGCTGTGTCTCCAGCGCCATGGCTTGCTGCGGGTCTGTTCGCCTTTCAATATCTATTGACCGCATTCAGCGCCCGCTGGAGTGGCATCCGGTTTGTATGTAACGTTCTCGCCATTCATTCTGCTTGCAAGGTATCTGCGGTGAAAGGACGTGCCCCTAAAGCAGTCGCCACTTAGCTACTTCTGGCTGGCTGACTTATTTTCTGCTTGGCTTTCACAGGCATTTTTTCTACTTCTATCAGCCCGTCGTTGCTAAACTCCCATGAGAACCAATGTCCGGCCTCGTTGCTAACTTGCTTTAGTGCTTCCAAGGCTGGGACTAGACTATTGTCTATCCAATCAAGTAATGCCTTGTGACGTTCCGCGTCGGTTTTGGCATTTCCCCCCGCTTCGCTGCCGCAAAGGCGATGTAGCGTTTCGGGCTTGTAAGGCAAAATTGGAGAGTGCGTTGAATAAAAGCCGTGTAGCCATTGTGCCAATGGATAACCAATTAAGGCGTGCCGGATGCTCCAATCGAGCCAGGTGTGACTATTACTATTGAAGAGCGCCCTCATGCGCGGGTTCAGAATCATTACATAGCGGTTACTCGAGCTGTCACGGAAATACTCGTCAATGAGCGAGCCAGTGTATGAATAGGGGCCTTGGATTACTTCTACGGCGGTCGCCTTCAGCCTAGCTAGCACTTTTCGTAGCCATTCACGGTCGCCCTTACCGATGTTATCTCCACGTGGGCCACCTCGGCCAATAAGACGAAGAAACCCTTTTTCTCCGAACTCTATTCGGTTGCCGAGCTTCCCTAGGCGGGCAAGATGCAGTGCGCCGGCCCATACGTCGAGGTCGGACTGGTTTAGACGTGGGCCTGTATAGATGATTGATATGCTTTTAAGACTTGCTATGGGTTCGCGCTCTAGGTATCGGCGTTTCCCGCGTTTGATCGCTCCAAATAGTGCCGACCGGAGTACGCCGTTAGGTAACCCTCTTGTTGGATCAGGCCAGAGCGGTAGTTGTTTATCAGCTGCAGCGCGATCAGCATTTCGTTGACGTATCCGATCAAGTAGAGCATTTGGGTTGTCTTGGTGTCGTGTGTCCCCGTTTAATGGTGTGATTTCCATAGGTCACGCTCCTGCAGTAGTGCTAGCGTGACCGGCTCCTGATAGCTCGGCCTGTTGACGCCGCCGTGCTATTTGCTCGGCTTTGGTAGGCCTTCCAGGTTTTCGCTTGATGTCGTTGTTGACTACCGGAGCTGTGGTTTCGGTGGGACTGCCCTGAACGTGCTGAGCTACCCAGCTTTCTACGTCCTCGATGCGCCAGAGGAGTCGTTTGGTACCAGGGAGCCGACAAATTGGCGGTAGGGATGTGGGGTTGCGGACAGTGTCGCTACGGACACTGGTGACAGATTTATGTAAATATGCAGAGAGTTGTTCTATTGTAAGCAGAGCTTTCATTGGCCAAGACCTTTCCGGACCATTCCAGCAAAGGCCGGAATGGCTCGGATGAGTTGGCGGCAGTCATCACAGCTCTGATGTTAGTCACCGGCTCTGCCAAGCGGTGAAACTTCTGCAATGACGGGGTTGTGCCCCGTGTAGGTCTGCTTTCCCTGGAACGTCGCGCATTGTCTCCGGCCTCATCCTGACCGGCGGCTATGTTCTCAAAGGCGATTACCTTTTGGTATCCTTTCTAGCACCCAGCTATGCCTGCTTTTGGCTGGGTGGATTCTGGACGGCGCGCGCCTTCGGCTCTGTTGGTCATCGTTTGATTGCCATCAAACATGCCCGTTTTTATGCTGCCGAAGATCTTCTTACGTTTCCCCAGTGCTTCCACTTGTAACAATACGTGTAAATCATTGCTGTGTCGAGCATTGCGCTGGCACAAATTTGGCACAATCAGTGTGCCAAAATGTGCAAAACATCGCAATCTTCTGCAGCAGTGTGCTTATCTAGTTTTTTGATAATAAAGGAATAAGTGGCGCGCCCGACAGGAGTCGAACCTGTGACCTTTGGCTTCGGAAACCAATACTCTATCCAACTGAGCTACGGGCGCATGGGGCGGAGTATAGCAAAATCGCACCTTTCTGTCCTTGTTCATGGCTTGTTAATCAGTATAATAAAAGGGTTATCGACCCACTTTCAGGAGCAAGATCATGACCGCGCATGAAGAGGATTTCCCCCGGACCACCGTTTCGCAGTTTCTGGCTGCCTTGCTGGCATGCCTGGTTGCACCTGGGTTGGTGATTTTTATGATTGTTAAACTGCTTCTGGCTATTCAGTCTACCCACATTTAAATTTCAGGAATTTTTCATGAGCGACCACGATCACGATTTCCCCAAAACTACTGTCACCCAGTTTGTTCTTGCCCTGCTGGGCGGACTGTTTGCTCCCGGCCTGGTGATCTTCATGATCATCAAAATGGTGCTGGGTATTCAGGCTACACATATCCCCGACAGCGACGCAGCCGTGGCTGCGTCGAAAGTGATCGAGCGTATTCAGCCTGTTGGTGAAGTTGCCGTGGCGGATGCCAATGCAGGCCCGCATGTCGACAAGCCGGGTGAGCAAGTGGTGAAGGAAACCTGCTCGGCCTGTCACGGTTCCGGTGCGCTGGGTTCTCCAAAAATCGGGGACAAGGGCGCATGGGGCCCGCGTATCACCCAAGGTTACGATACTCTGGTCAAGCATGCAGTCGCAGGTATTCGCCAGATGCCGGCGCGTGGCGGTAATGCGGAACTGACCGATACCGAGGTTGCCGGTGCGGTGGCCTACATGGCCAACCAGGGCGGCGCCAACTTCAAGGCGCCAGCGCCCAAGACAGAAGCGGCACCCGCGGCCGAACCTGCCAAGAAGTAATTTCTGAAAATCCCGCCGCGAGGCGGGATTTTTTTCAGGGCATTCGATCATGGCCAGCTATGCCGTAGGCGACATTCAGGGGTGCTACATCTCGTTTAAGCACCTGCTGGAACATATCGGCTTCAGTGCAGGGCGTGACCAGCTCTGGCTGGTTGGCGACCTGATCAACCGCGGCCCTGACTCTCTGGCCATTCTGCGCTGGGCTAAACAGCACGAGAACTCTCTAAACGTCGTCCTTGGCAACCATGACTTGCATACGTTGGCAGTCGCCGAAGGCTTCGTCGAAGCGCATCGATTCGATACGCTGCAACCCTTGTTGGCCGCACCGGATGGCCAGGAATTGCTGGCGTGGCTACGCGGCAGGCACATGGCCTATGCCGAAGGCGAGTATCTGATGGTGCATGCCGGCGTTCTGCCGCAATGGAGCGCCGATCAGACGATGGCTCTGGCGGGCGAGGTCGAGTCGGTGCTGCGTGGTGCCGATTATCGCGATTTTCTTGCGCACATGTACGGCAACCATCCCAATCACTGGCAGGATGATCTGCATGGGATGAGTCGGTTGCGTGTCATCACCAACGCGTTGACCCGGTTGCGCGTTTGTACCGCCGAAGGGGCGATGGATTTTCGCTTCAAGGGCGAAGTGGCCGATATTCCCGAAGGCATGATCCCCTGGTTTGAACTGGAAGGTCGTCGCAGCGTTGACCGTACGCTGGTGTTCGGCCATTGGTCGGCGTTAGGCTTGATGCTGCGCGACAATCTGATTGCGCTGGATACCGGCTGCCTGTGGGGCGGCCAGCTCACGGCGATGCGTCTGGAGGATCGTCGTGTGTTTCAGGTGCCTTGTGCTTCGGAAGATGTAATAAAGAAGCTATGGCATGCCTAGCCTGATGTGACATGTGGCGCCGCTCCTGGCCCTGCGCAGGAATGGGCGGCGCGAAATGGAGCTCTACCACGACTTCTCTTTGTTTCAGCACGGTACGCAGCGATTGCGGCATGGTGATGTCGCCGTCGTAGGCGATGGCGGTGTTGGGCGTGCCATCCGGATTGGGGTAGCGGATGGCGACCGGCTGCAGCATCGCTTCCGCATTGATGGCGGCCTGCAGCAGGCCGGTCTTGAAGGGTTTCAGCTCGGTGCCATTGGTGGTGGTGCCTTCCGGGAACAGGCACAGGCATTTCAACTCGCGCAGCCCTTGCTCCATGCCGCTTGCCGTACGTCCGGTATCATGCCGCCGTGCCCGCTCGATGAACAGTGTGTCGGTTTTTTCCGCCAGCCAGCCGATGACCGGCCAGTCGCGTACCTCGGATTTGGCTACGAAATTGACCGGGTGCACCTGTTTGATCGCCCAGATATCGATCCATGAAATATGGTTGGCGATGAAAAGCGTTTTATTGGTCAATGCATTCGGTACCTGCCCGAGGGGGACGACACGGATGCGCAGGATGGATAGCGCCTTCGCTGACCAGCGTTGGATACATTGCTTGCGCTTCGTTTCAGAAAGGCGCGGCAGTATCAGTGCTGTGGTCAATACACCTTGGATCAGGTGCAAAACAAGTCGGAGCAGCCGTAGGCTGCTGACAAAGGGGTGGACTGTGGGGTAAATGGGAGTGACTTTCTAAATGCACGCGTAGCAGTGTGCGCCGCACACGCTACGCTGTTGACTGAACGGGTTAGTGTGAAACGCGAGTCGTTCCGCCGCCTTCCAGTACGCGAACGCGATCCCCCGGATGGAATTCTTCCGTAGCCTCCTGAACGATGGCGATCATGTTGCCGCTATCCAGTTTGACTGTGATCTCAATACCATCAGTGCGCGTCAGGCCTTCTTCGGCTGCCGACCCGGCCAGGCCGCCGGCAACGGCGCCTACTACAGTGGTCAGAATCCTGCCCTTGCCGCCGCCCATGGTATTGCCGGCAACGCCACCGACCACCGCGCCTGCGCCGGTGCCGACTCCGCTCTTGGTGCCTTCGATCTTGACTTGGCGCACGCTTTCGACGACGCCCATCTTCACTGTTTGCGCCTGTCGCGTCTGCTCGCGGGTATAGACGTCACCGGATTTGCTGCTGGCGCAGGCGGAGAGCAAACCAACCATGCACAGGGCGATCAATACTTGAGTATTCTTCATCGATATTTCTCCTTATGACAGTGAGATTTCAGATCCAAAAGCCTGTTTGTAACGCGCCTCAATGTCTGCCCGCGATGGGTTGTGGTTCTGGCCGCCACGGCTCGCGATCTTGATGGAACCCATCACCGAGGCCAGCCTGCCGCTTGTTTCCCAGCCCCACCCGCGAGCCAGACCGTATAGCAGGCCGGCGCGGTAGGCATCGCCGCAACCGGTGGGATCCAGCACCGCGTCGGCCTCAACGCATGGAATCTCGATGCGTTGTCCCTGTGCGTAGATGTGCGATCCTTGAGCCCCCCGCGTGATAATGAGGGCATCCACATGCGCGGCCAGTGCTTCGGCGGTTAGACCGGTCTTTTCCTGCATGAGTTGCGCTTCATAATCGTTCAGCGCCACATACTGCGCCATGTCGACGAACTGCAGCAGTTCTTCGCCGCTGAACATCGGCATGCCTTGGCCCGGATCGAACAGGAAGGGAATGCCCGCTTCATGGAACTCCCTGGCATGCTGGAACATGCCATCGCGACCGTCCGGCGCGATGATGCCGAGCCTGACCTGCTGTGCATCCTTGACCGTGTTTTCGTGCGACTGGTTCATTGCGCCAGGGTGGAATGCCGTGATCTGGTTATCATCCAGGTCGGTGGTGATGAACGCTTGCGCGGTATAGCTGCCTGCAATGCGTCGCACGTGGGTCATCGACAGGCTGTTCTCATGCAGCCAGTTGGCGTAGGCAACGAAGTCGTCTCCCACAGTCGCCATGATCAGTGGTTTTCCGCCCAGCAGGTTGAGATTGTAGGCGATATTGCCGGCCGTGCCGCCGAATTCCCGGCGCATTTCCGGCACCAGAAAAGCGACATTCAGGATATGGATTTTTTCAGGCAGGATGTGGTGTTTGAACTGATCCTGGA
>DAIDAS010000431.1 GCA_027310505.1 bacterium | reverse complement strand
GGTCTGGATATCGATCTGGCCGGCTTGCCGGGCAATGCCGCAGACATCCTGTTCAACGAAGAACTCGGCGCGGTACTGCAGGTGCGCGCCGCCGATGCCGATGCGGTCGTGGCGGCGCTCGATGGCGCCGGTTTGCAGGGCTGCGTGAGCGTGATCGGCAAGCTGGCCGATCATGCTGGGATCAATATTCGCCAGGGTGCCAGCGAAGTATTTGCCGATACGCTGGTCAATCTGCATCGTGCTTGGTCGGCGACCACTTACCAGATGCAGAAACTGCGCGACAACCCGGTTTGCGCCCAGCAGGAGTACGATCGCCTGCTGGATGCCGCTGATCCGGGCATGCATGTGCACCTGACCTATGACATCAATGAAAATATTGCCGCGCCGTACATCAATTCCGGCAAGCGCCCGAACATGGCGATCCTGCGCGAGCAGGGCGTGAATGGCCAGGTGGAAATGGCGGCTGCGTTCGACCGCGCCGGCTTCCAGGCCGTCGATGTGCATATGAGCGACATCATTGCCGGACGCGTCAGTCTCAAGGATTTTCACGGGCTCGTGGCTTGCGGCGGCTTCTCCTATGGCGATGTGCTGGGAGCAGGCGAGGGCTGGGCCAAGTCCATCCTGTTCAACGCGCGTGCCCGCGACGAATTCAGCGCGTTCTTCCATCGCAACGATTCATTCGCGCTGGGCGTGTGCAACGGCTGCCAGATGATGAGCAACCTGCATTCCATCATCCCGGGCGCCGGGCATTGGCCGCATTTCGTGCGCAACAGATCCGAGCAGTTTGAGGCGCGTTATGCCATGGTCGAGGTGCTGCAATCGCCCTCCCTGTTCTTCTCTGGCATGGCGGGAAGCCTCATGCCGATTGCCGTGGCACATGGCGAAGGGTTTGCGGAATTTTCTCAGGGTAGCGCTGTCGAAAAGGCGCTGGCCGATAAACTGGTCAGCTTGCGTTATGTGGATAACCGCGGCGCTGCAACGGAACTTTATCCGTTCAACCCCAACGGTTCTCCGCAAGGTGTTACCGGCCTGACCACGCAGGACGGGCGTTTCAGCATCATGATGCCGCATCCGGAGCGGGTCTTCCGCGCCGTGCAGCATTCGTGGCATCCTGATGGCTGGGGTGAGGATGGGCCGTGGTTGCGTATGTTCCGCAACGCTCGCAAGTTTGTAGGATAACTTTTAAAAAACAATGGAGATTAAGCTGTGAAACTGATCAAGGCAATGATGCTGGCGGCACTGCTGGCCCTTTCGACAACTGCGTTCGCAATTACCGACGATGAATCTGTGGAATACACCACTGCCTTGCAGGCGGGCGATGTTGCCTTCGTCAAGAAAATGCTGGACAGCGGCGCTGTCGGTGTGGACGAAAAACGTGCTTTCTTCGGTTGGGCAGCGTTGCAGATTGCCGCCAATCGCGGCCAGCTGGCGGTGGTCAAGGTGCTGGTAGAGCACAAGGCCAACCTGAATTTCCAGCATGAGATGACCAAGAACACCGCGCTGCATCTGGCCGCGATGAATGGCTACAAGGATGTGGTGAAGTATCTGATCGATGCCGGCGCCGACGTCAACCTGAAGATGCGTGGCAATGTCGCTATCCTCCGCGTGATCAGGGATATGGGCAATACCGAAATGGTGGATCTCCTGGTGAAGGCCGGTGCCAAGGACGATGGCTGCCAGGAAGAGAAGTGCTTCTAATCTAATCCCGGGGGCTTGATATGCACCTTCGCTGGCTGGTGTTGGTTGGCTTGGCGGTTTCTGCTGCAGCTGAGGCGGATGGCCATGTTCGCGTGCTGGCGGCCTCTTGTGCCGCCTGTCATGGCACGAATGGCAACAGTGTCGGCGGCACGCCGGTGCTGGCGGGGCTGGATCGCAGCCATTTTGTGGCGCAGATGCAGGCCTTTCGCTCCGGCGAGCGCGCTTCCACGGTCATGCATCGTCACGCCAAGGGATTGAACGAGGCGGAGATCGGGCTGCTCGCGGATTATTATTCTGCCCAGCCGCGGACTGCCGCATCCTCACCGATGCCGTTAAAGGGGCTTTACTGATGCAGCGCCGCGAGTTTATCAAACTGATGGGCGCCGGTGCTGCGATCGGTGCCTTCCCCCGATTTGCCCGGGCTGCGAGCGCTGCGCGCGGCCGTGTCGTCGTCATCGGCGGCGGCTATGCGGGTGCCACCACTGCCAAATACCTGCGGCTGTGGGGTGGCGACCAGTTCGAGATCATTCTGGTCGAAAAAAATTCCACCTTTGTTTCCTGTCCGTTGAGCAACCTCGTGCTGGGCGGCAGCAAGCAGATCGGCGACCTGACGTTCAATTTTTCGGGGCTCGACCGCTACGGCATCAAGCGCCTGCATGAAGAAGTGACGGGAATTGACGCCGCACAACGCAAAATCATCACGGCGAGCGGCGACGATCTTGATTACGACCGTCTGGTCATCGCCCCCGGCATCGATTTCATGTATGGCGCCCTGCCGATGCTGGAAAGCGCCGCCGCGCAGGAGACAATCCCGCACGCCTGGAAAGCCGGCCCGCAGACCGTCAACCTGCGCCGCCAGCTCGAAGCCATGCCGGATGGCGGCGTGTTTGTCATCAGCATCCCCAAAGCGCCTTATCGCTGCCCGCCCGGACCGTACGAGCGGGTGAGCCAGGTGGCGTTTTATCTCAAGCAGGCCAAGCCGAAATCGAAAATTATCGTGTTGGACGCCAACCCTGAGATCGTCTCCAAAAAGGGTCTGTTTACCAAGGC
>DAIDAS010000426.1 GCA_027310505.1 bacterium | reverse complement strand
GGTACGCAGGAAGATCTGCCAGTCCCCGGCTTGAATGGCGCCTTCGTCGCCGATGGCGAGCGCCATCAGCACGCCGCCGTAACGCGCATCTCCCAGAACTCGCTGGAAGCGGTCACGAATACCTTCCCGCACGTGTTCAACAAGATACCCCGGTCGCCAGACCAGAGCCTGCAGCCGAGCATTGGCTGGACTCTTGCGCAGATAGCCGATGGCGCGGATGTTGCGCTCCAACGCCCAGACCTCGGCGTCGAAGCCATAGGGGTTGTATGTGCCGTGCGGGCGTTTCAGCCGCACAGTGAGCCGCCAGCGTTCGCCGGCATGAAATTGGTGTACGGCGGAATTCGGAGCCGACTCACGAAAACCGGCGAAATAGTGGGCAACCGAGAGCCGCTGCGGAACATGGGCATCCGGCGTTTCGACCTGCTCCACATCGAACAGGAAGCGCTCGCCCCGCTCCTGCATTTGTGGCAGCGAGGCCACGACACCCACCAGCTGGATATCCTGCCCCTCCCATGCGGCGGGCAGGGCATCGGCCAGGCGCAACTGCGCCATGCCAGCCGCAAAGAAGAAGCCGGCGCCGGCACAGGTCATCAGGAGAAAAATCCGGCGGGCCAGTTGCGCGGCGAAACGCGTAGCGCCCCGCATTCCAACGAAAAAAGCCAGAGGGATCGACAACACGGCCGCCCAGGCCAGAACAGGCAACTGCGGCATCTGCTGCAGGCACCAGACGCCGAGCACGAACGCCACGATGGCGCCACGCACAGCTTAGTCCGTTACGATCCGGCCGTCTTCCAGCCGCAATACGCGTCCCATGCGCCCCGCCAGCTCCAGATCGTGCGTGACCACGACAAAGCTGGTGCCCAGGTCGCGGTTGAGCTCCAGCATCAGGTCGAACACCTGGTGGGCGGTATGGCGGTCGAGATTGCCGGTGGGCTCATCGGCCAGCACGCACTGCGGCCGGGTGACCAGCGCACGCGCCACCGCCGCACGCTGACGCTCGCCTCCGGATAACTCGCCCGGCATATGCTGCATGCGCTTGCCGAGCCCGACCTTGTCCAGGATGACCGCTGCCGTTTCGAAAGCCTCGCTGCGTTGGATGCGGCGGATCAGCAGCGGCATGGCGACGTTTTCTACTGCGGTGAATTCCGGCAGCAGGTGATGAAACTGATAGATGAAGCCCAGCGACTGGTTGCGCAGCTCGCCGCGCCTGGTTTCATTCAAATCCGCCAGCGCATTGCCGAGCAGGCTCACCTCGCCCAAGGACGGCGCATCCAGGCCGCCCAGCAGGTGCAGCAGCGTGCTCTTGCCGGAGCCGGAGGCGCCGACAATCGCAACCTGCTCGCCGGAAGCGATTTCCAGATCGATGCCATTGAGCACCGCGACATCCAGCCCGGCGTATGTCTTGTGCAGATTGCGGCAGGTAATGATGGGGGTGTCACTCATAGCGCAACGCCTCCGCCGGGTTGGTCTTGGCCGCGCGGTGGCTCGGGTACAGCGTTGCCAGCAGGCTCAGCACCAGCGAAACCACGGTGATCACGATGACATCCCCCCACTGCAACTCTGAAGGCAGGTCGCTGATGTAATAGATATCCTTGGACAAAAACTGGACGCCGAACAGATGCTCGATGAACGGTACGATGGTTTCGATGTTGAGCGCGACCAGCACGCCGCCGACCACGCCGAGCAAGGTGCCGATGACGCCGATCAGCGCACCCTGCACGATGAAAATCTGCATGATGCTGCGCGGGCTTGCCCCCAACGTACGCAGGATAGCGATGTCGGCGCGCTTGTCGGTGACGGCCATCACCAGGGTGGAAACGATATTGAACGCGGCGACGGCGACGATCAGGGCGAGAATGACGAACATCACGCGCTTTTCCATCTGCACCGCCCGGAAGAAGTTGGCGTGTTGCTCGGTCCAGTCGCTCACATAAAAACTGCCGTACTGGCTCAACTGCTGCGACAGGTCGCGTGATACCTGCGGCGCGCGATAGAGGTCGGCCAGCTTCAGGCGCAGGCCGGATACCTTGTCGCCCATGCGATACAACTTGGCAGCGTCATCCAGATGTATCAGCGCCAGCGCCGCATCGTATTCGTACATGCCGACCTGAAAAATGCCCACCACCCGGAACTGCTTGAGGCGCGGCACCACGCCCGTTGGCGTAAATTGGCCCTGCGGCGCCATCACGACCACCTTATCGCCGATGCCGACACCGAGCATGCGGGACAGGTCGGCGCCCAGCACGATACCGAATTCGCCCGGCTTCAGCGCCTTGAAGTCACCCGCCTTGATGTGCGAGCCGATGTCGGCCACACGGTCTTCCTGCTCCGGCAACACGCCGCGCACGACTGCGCCCTGCACCGCCTGGCCGAACGACAGCATGCCCTGCGCCATGATGTAAGGTGCGGTCGCCTGCACCTCGGGATGCTTGCTGACACGCTCGGCCACGACCGGCCAATCCTCAAGCTCGTTGTTGATGCCACTGACCTGCAGATGCGAGGCCACGCCGAGAATGCGCGAGCGCAGCTCATGCTGGAACCCGTTCATGACCGACAGCACCACAATCAGCGCAGCCACGCCCAGGGCGATGCCGATCATGCTGGTCATGGAAATGAACGAGATGAAGTGATTGCTGCGCTTGGCGCGGGTGTAGCGCAGACCGATGAAGAGTTCATAAGGGAAAGCCATAGTGGCGACATTCTAGCCTGAACCGCCTGGCCTTCCCACCATGTCAGTCAGTGTATTCGATATCATCCTTGTATTTGGCGTAGGCCTGCTGATATTCCATGACACGCGCCACTTCCATGATGAACGCTTCGTCGTAGCCCGCGCGGCGCAGCAGGTGGAAACCCATTTCCATACCGGAGGCGATGCCGCCAGCGGTGACGATGCGCCCGGCATCGACCACGCGCGCCCGGCTGATGCGGCATTGCGGCGCGATCCTGGCCAGGCGATCGATCGGCACCATGCCCGCCGCGGACTGTTCGGCACGATCGGGCTCTTTGCGATTGGTCGCCGCAAGGCCGTCCAGCAACCCCATCCGGCCGTAGATCCATGAGCCTGTACAGACGCTGGTCAGCAAGACGGTTTGCGGCAGGCTGTGGATGTAATCGTGCAGGCGGCGGTTGTGCAGCTCCTGCCGCGTTCCGTAGCCCCCGGGAATAAGAAAGGCATCGATTGCCGGCCGATCATCGAGGCTGTAGTTGGGCAGCACAGTGAATCCAGCCTGCGTCTGCACCGGACGCATGGCATCGGAGACGAGGAAGGCGTCCAGTTCCGGATCGAAGCGGCGCGCCACAGAGAACACGCCGTGCGGTGCGGCGAAATCAACAATCTCGGCATCCTTGAACACGTAGATGCCAAGCCTGAAGCCGGGAATTTTCGGGTAGGTTTTGTGCGCTTGCGTTGACATAAAAGCCTCCTGACTAATCAAGAATGAACGTTGAGAACTGCCACGGCGAGTTGCCTTGCCTCGTCAGCAGCGGTGCTGCCGGGCGTAACGAGCTCTGTCGCAATTGCACCTTCCATCAGCAGCGCGAGCTGCCGGGCGGCACTTTCTGCGTCACTCAGCCCGGCGTGGTGGCAGAGATCCAGAATGGATGCCAGCAC
>DAIDAS010000411.1 GCA_027310505.1 bacterium | reverse complement strand
ATGTAATCGTGCGGCTCGATCTGGATGGTGTAGGGGTTGTAGCTCAGCCCCAGGCTTTCTACGAAATGCTGTGCGAAAGCCTCCCAGTCAAAATCCGGGTAGGCGGAGAGATGGGCATTGAAGTTGCCGACGGCGCCGTTGATCTTGCCGAGGATTTCCGTCCCGGCCAGTTGTTTGCGCTGACGTTTCAGGCGGTAGACGACGTTGGCGATTTCTTTGCCCAGCGTCGTGGGCGAGGCCGGCTGGCCGTGGGTGTGGGCCAGCATGGCGGCGTCAGCGAGGTCGTGCGACAGGTCGGTGAGCTTGGCGATCATGCCGTCCAGCATCGGCAGCAATACTGTGTCGCGTGCTGATTTGAGCATCAGCGCATGCGACAGGTTGTTGATATCTTCGGAAGTGCAGGCGAAATGGATGAATTCGCTTGCCTTGCGGATTTCCGCGTTGCCGTCGAAGCGTTCCTTCAGCCAATACTCCAGAGCCTTCACGTCGTGGTTGGTACGGGACTCGATCGCCTTGACTTCACCGGCCTCGGTTTCGCCGAAACTGGCGATGGTGTCGTCCAGTTCTTTCAGCGTGGCCGCGCTGAAAGGGGCGACTTCAGCCAGTTGCGGCGCGGCTGCCAGTGCCTTCAGCCATTCCACCTCGACCAGCGCCCGGTGGCGCACCAAGGCGTATTCACTGAAATAGGGGCGTAACGCATCCAGCTTCGATTGATAGCGTCCGTCCAGCGGAGAAAGGGCGTTGAGCGCGGTGAGTTCCATGGAAAATTCTGATGCCGTTGAAATAATCCGATATTTTACCTTGCCCATCGAACTTTTTGGATGAAGATCGCCTAAAGAGATGAACAATCAGGTGTGGGTCATGCCGGAAACATTGGCGCATAATTCACCATATGAGCGACTTCGAGCGACTGCTACAGGAAGTGCGCGCCTGTACGGCGTGCGCCAGATATTTACCTAACCCGCCCAAGCCTGTATTAATCGCTTCGGAGAGTGCTCGCCTGATGATTGTGGGGCAGGCGCCCGGGCGGCGGGTGCATGAGACCGGCATCCCCTGGAACGACCCCTCGGGCGACCGGTTGCGGGAATGGTTGCAACTCCCGCGGGAAGATTTTTACGATGCGCGCAGGATCGCCATCGTCCCTACCGGGTTTTGTTACCCGGGCAAGGGCGCGCATGGGGATTTGCCGCCGCGGCCGGAATGTGCGCCCTTGTGGCACCCCAGGCTGCGTGAGGCGATGCCGGATATCCGCCTGACCTTGCTGATCGGCAGTTACGCGCAAGCCTGGTACCTCGGCGCCCGGGGCAAGGCGAACCTGTCGGAAACCGTACGCCAGCGGCAGGAGTATCTGCCGCGATTTTTCCCGTTGCCGCACCCTAGCCCGCGCAATCGGTTCTGGCTCAGCCAGCGCCCTTGGTTCGAGGCCGAGGTGTTGCCTGATTTGCGTGCATTGGTGCATGAAGTTTTGAACTTTTGAGATTGGCCGGGTTCTCTTGATACATTAGAATCCACTGATGAATAGCAAGGGAAGTTGATCGATGATGCCCCGTTTACTGACCGTGTTCGCAATGCTGCTACCCTTGGTTGCGTTTGCCGAAGACGCAGAGCCCAGTGTCGAGGACAATATCCGCGCGATGGACACCGGCCATGACGGGATGGTGACCGCGCACGAAATGCGTGTTTTTCTGGAAAAGAAAAACGGCAAGGGGTATCAGCAGGAAGTCCTGGATGAACTGGAAGCCAAGGCGGGCGCCAAGAGCTGTGCCTCCCCTTTCAGTCGTTCGTTTTATTAACCAGCCCTATTCAATTCATCCACAATCCGGATGATGTCGTCATAAGCTGCCTGCAGATCGGGGAGCGCTTCGATCGCCTCAATCGCTTGGCCTTCCTGGTATTGGTGCATCAGGCGATTGCCGATCTGGTGCATATGGTCATGGGCTTCAATGAAGCTGGCGATGATCTGATCGTTAAAGCGCCCTTCGTGCTTCGCATGCGTTGACCAACGGCCGCAGTGACATTTGGCCGGGTTCATGATGGGCCACCGCTGGGTTGTTTCCGGGCCTGCGCGCAGGCATTCTTCGATGCGCCTGAGCCAATAGCCGCTTTCGACCTTTAATGCCAGTGTCTCCTTATGTGATGGCGGGTGCTGGGTATAATCTGTCCAGGCTGGATAGGGCAGGTAACTCCGGATCCACGCACGCATCTCTTCGGCAGGCATGGGGCGGGCGATGCCATAACCCTGCGCAAGAATGCAGCCCGTGTTCAGCAGTAGCAATCCATGTTCGGCCAGTTCTACCCCTTCTGCGATCACTTCGCGCTGGAATGCGTCTGCCAGGCCGACGACGCCTTCGATGATGGCGTAATCGTCCGGGTCGTCGAGCATGTCGCGCACGAAGCTCTGGTCGATCTTGATCGTGTTCGCCGGCAGATGGCGCAGGTGGGTGAGCGAAGAATAGCCGGTCCCGAAATCATCCAGCGCGATATTCACCCCGAGGGCATCCCGGCAACCGCTGAGCACCTCGCTGACCGTTGCCATATCTTCGACGACGCTGCTTTCCAGAACTTCGAGTTCAAACTGGTGGGATGGCATCTCGGGATGCCTGGAAAGCGCTGCGTCCAGATTCGCAAAAAATCCCTGCCATTGCAGGTGCCTGGGCGAAATGTTGACGCTGACCTGCAGGTTGAGGCCGGCTGCGTTCCAGCGTTCGATCTGGTTCATGGCTTCGTCGGTCACCCAGTTGCCGAGCCGTATTTCAAAAGGGGTGCCTTCGATTGCCGGTAGAAAATCGGCGGGCGGTACTATGCCTCGTTGCGGGTGAATCCAGCGGATCAAAGCTTCAGCACCAAATACTTCCCCTGTTTTCATGTTGACTTTGGGTTGGTAGTAGAGGCGGAACTCGTTGCGTTCGAACGCCTGTTCGATTGCTTCCAGTTGCAGTCGATGCAGTTGCACCTGCTGGTCATGTTCGGCATCGAACAGGTGGAAGCGGTTGCGCCCCGACAGTTTGGCCTGATACATCGCTTGGTCGGCGTGCCTTAGCAGGGTGTCCGGATCGGCGTCGTCCAGCGGGTAGATGGAGACGCCGCTGCTGGCGCCGATGGAAACGCTTCGATCACCGATCAGGTAAGGCTGGGCGATGGTACGATGAATGCGTTCCAGGGTCTGCTCGCATTGATCAAACGATCGGATTTCGCCCAGCAGCAGGGCGAATTCGTCACCACCCAATCGTGATACCGTATCTTCTTCACGCAGCATCGATTTGATGCGTTCCGCCACCTGTATTAGAAGCTGGTCGCCCGCTTCGTGCCCCAGGGTATCGTTGACCTGTTTGAAACCATCCAGATCGAGATAGCACACGGCCAGCAGTGTTCCGGCATCGCGTTTGCAGCGGGCGATGGCCTGATTGAAACGGTCGGCAAACAGCACGCGGTTGGGCAATTGGGTCAGCACGTCGTAATGCGCCATCATTTCCAGCGCCTGTTGCTGGTGCTTGCTCTGGGTGATATCCGAGAACAGTCCGACATAGTGCAGGGTGTGTCCGTTCTCGTCACGCAGGGCAGAGATGGTCAGCAGTTCGGCATATAGCTCACCGGATTTTTTACGGTTCCATACTTCGCCTTGCCAGTGGCCTTGTTCGATCAGGGCCTGCCACATGGCGCTGTAGAATTCAACCGGATGCTTGCCGGATTTGAGCAAGCCCGGCGTCTTGCCGATGACCTCTTCGCGACTGAAGCCGGTGATTTCGCAGAACGTCGGGTTGACGTCGATGATGACACCCAGGGCATCGGTGATGGTGATGCCTTCATGCGCTTCCGAGAATACCCGTGCGGCGAGTACCAGCTTCTCTTCGGCCTGCTTGCGTTCGGTAATGTCCTGTACCGTGCCGATACCGGACAACAGCTGGTTTTCCGTATCGAATTTCAGCTCGGCATGCTCATGTACCCATTGCACCTGGCCATTGACGAGAATGCGGTGTTCGATGTTATAAGGGGCGCCATTGAGGGCATGTTTCCATGCGAAATCGACCCGTTCCCGGTCGTCAGGATGGACGCAGTCGAGGAAGGTTTCGTAAGTCATGGGGGAACCCGGTTCGAGGCCGAAAATCCGGTAGGTTTGTTCTGACCAGGATAGACTGTTGGCGGCGACATCGAGTATCCAGCTCCCCAGGCGAGCAACCTTCTGGGCTGACCGCAGGCTGATTTCGCTTTCCTGCAGCGCCCGGGTGGTCTGAATGCGATCGGTAATATCGTAGAACCAGCCGATGATTGCCTTTTCACCTTCGTACTCGATGGGCAGGTAGGATGCCAGCGTCCATTTGTTTATTTTCCCCGGAATCGACAGTTCCACCAGCCGGTTGTCTACACGCCTGCCAAGAGAGAGTTCATACAGGATTTCTTCATAGTCGTGCGGATTGGCATAATAGGCTTTGGGGTCCACGCTGATGGCGTGTCCGGATTCGGCCATGATCAGCTCGTCGTATCTTGGGTTGGCGAAAACGACTTCGCGTCCGCCGTTTCTGGCGATTCTGATGGCAATCGGGCTGGTTTCGAGCAGAAAGCGCAGGCGCTTCTCACTTGCGTGCACTTCACGGGTGCGCTTTTCGACCAAGGTCTTCACATGTGCGGTCTGACCGGTGATGGTCAACAGGTAGATGTTCAGCAGGCCCGTGAAAATCAGTCCGCCGATCATGGTGATCCATGCCAGCGGCGAGCTGTGCATTTCAATGAAACTCCTGTCCGGCGTAATGACCTGCTGCCATTCGCGGTCGCCGAACAGGAACGTACGTTGCCAGCCCTTAAGGCGATCTCCCTGGGCTAATGGGTGCTTGACCGGCAGGGTGAATAGTTCGCCTTCTTCACGTGGCGCGCTCAGGTCGTACAGGGCGATACCGAATTGCTCCGGGTTCATGCCCGCCAGGGTTCGGTCGACCAGGTGTTTGGGTCGGAAGATGCCGACGACAAATCCGCTAAGGTGGGATGGATCGAGCCGTTCGCCGCGCTGGTAGACCGGGGTGGAAATAAGTACGCCAAACTCATCGTGTGAATCTTGTACCAGCCTGAGTTTTTGTGTGACTGTCGATTTTCCGGTGGAAAGCGCAAGTGCTTTGGCTTTCAGGTTCAGCGGGTTGGATGCTGAGTCGAAGCCGAAGGCGGATTCGTTTCCGGCGAATGGTTCAATGAATAATACGGGGAAATACTCCTCGCGCCCTCGCGCCGGCACCAGTGAGCCATCTGCCGCGCGCTCCCTGACCATGAATTCCGGAAAACCTTCCGCACGTACCGTTTTTTCGAATTGTCTGAGCTGTTTTTGCGTGATCCGCGGTTGCCATTCCAGCATCTGGATTTCCGGGTATCTCTCCAGTACGCTACGCGAAAATGCGGAAAAATCCTGACGGTTGATTTCCGATGAGGCGTTGTATAAATCGCGCAACGACAGCGAACCGTTGATGATCTGATCCAGGCGCTCCGTCAACTGCCGGTCGATCACGCTGGCGCGGTGGTCGAATTCAAGCTGGACGCGCGATTGCTCGGCACGGAAGACAAACACGAATACGGCAATGAGTGCTGCCATCAATATCAGTTGAGGCAGTACGACGGTTATTCGGCGGACTGCCCAGAGTTTGCGCGGGGGTGCCAACAGGCAAAAGATCAGCGGTGCGACGATGATGACGCCCAGGGTGTCGCCTACCCACCAGTTCCACCAGGAAAACAAGGCCGCTGACGTGGGCATGACGCCGGTGAGCATCAGTGAGATTACGCCGATGGTGGGCGCGATCAGGCTGGCCAATGGTCCGGCCAGCCCGAAAAACAGAAGGATATTGCGCGGCGTATCCAGTTTCGGAACCGCAGTGTGTGTCCATCTCTGAGAAAGCCATGCCGCGACCAGTGCTTGCGATGCGCTCCCTGAAGCAATCGCCATCGCGGAAAACAGGGCGCTCGTCGATATCTGCGCGCCCTGTGCCGAGCCTAGCCACAGGTTGAGCGTGAACGAACCGAGCCAGACTGCAGGCCAGTATGATCTGCCCCACAGCAGCAACGCCGCCAGCGCGATCCCGGCTGGCGGCCAGATCGGACTGGCGTACCCCGGGGGAACCGCAAGTTTGAGTGATAACCAGCCGCTGAGAATGATCAGGGTAGTGAGCGCAACGGCCCGGTAAATTCTGGAGGTCATCTGTGAACGGGCAGGTGTCAGCTTTTATCAGGAGTAAGCACTATTCCGGTCAGAGTGTATGTCAGCTCTTGCCATGCCACAAGCAAAGAGATTTAAAAGAGATTTAACTGGTCAGTCAGGAAGTGGTGCCGTCATCGGTAGAATACCGGATTCAAAGCGGATGGAAACCGTCCTGACGTTTATGATGACGCATGCGAGATGCTTGCCACCGTTCCTGGCAGCGTCTCAGCTATAATTAACGTTTTAGCTTTCTGCAGGAACTGTCATGCTCAACGCCTACCGTACCCATGTTGCCGAGCGCGCTGCGCTCGGCCTGCCGCCGCTGCCGCTTAACGCGGAGCAAACTGCAGCCCTGGTCGAGCTGCTGAAAAAACCGCCGGTCGGTGAAGAGGACGTGCTGCTCGAGTTGTTGCAGGATCGCATCCCCGCTGGCGTGGACCAGGCTGCCTACGTCAAGGCTGCGTTTCTTTCCGATATCGCCAAGGGCACGGCCAGCTCAAGGCTGGTATCGCCGGAGAAGGCTGTTGCATTGCTCGGCACCATGCTGGGCGGCTACAACGTGCAGGCGCTGGTGGCTTTGCTGGACGGGCCGCTGGGTACTGAAGCCGGCAGGGCGCTGTCGCATACCACCCTGATGTTCGACGCTTTTCACGACGTGCAGGAAAAAATGCTGGCAGGCAACACCTATGCCAAAAAGTTGATCGAGTCGTGGGCGAATGGCGAATGGTTTACCAGTCGTCCTGCATTGCCGAACGAAATCAGGTGCGTTGTGTTCAAGGTGCCGGGCGAAACCAATACCGATGACCTGTCACCGGCGCAAGAAGCCTGGTCGCGCCCCGATATTCCGCTGCACGCCAAAGCCATGCTCGTCTCCAAGATGCCGGATGGTCTGGCCACCATCGAAACGCTCAAGCAGCAGGGGCTGCCGCTGGCCTATGTCGGCGATGTGGTCGGCACCGGTTCCTCACGCAAATCCGCCATCAATTCGGTGCAGTGGCACATGGGCGAGGATATCCCGAATATCCCCAACAAGCGTACCGGTGGCATCGTCATCGGCGGCAAGATCGCACCGATTTTCTTCAACACCGCCGAAGATTCCGGTGCGCTACCGATCCAGTGCGATGTTTCGCAGATGAATACCGGCGACGTGATCGTCATCCGCCCGTATGAAGGCGAGGTGCTGAACGCGCAGGGCGCCGTCATTGCCAGCTTTGACATGGCGCCGCTGACGCTGCCGGACGAAGTCCGTGCCGGTGGACGTATCCCATTGATTATCGGCCGTGGTTTGACAGCCAAGGCGCGCGAAGCGCTCGGCCAGCCGTCGTCCGACCTCTTCATCAAGCCGGTCGCGCCGAAAGACACCGGCAAGGGTTACACGCTGGCACAGAAAATGGTCGGTCGCGCCTGCGGCGTGGCCGGAGTGCGCCCCGGTACCTATTGCGAACCCAAGATCACTACCGTCGGTTCACAGGACACCACCGGCGCCATGACGCGTGACGAACTCAAGGAACTGGCTTGCCTCGGCTTCACTGCCGATCTGGTGATGCAGAGCTTCTGCCATACTGCGGCCTATCCAAAGCCCGTGGACATCAAGCTGCAGCACACGCTGCCGGAATTCATGTCCAGCCGGGGCGGCGTCAGCTTGCACCCAGGCGATGGCGTGATCCACTCCTGGCTCAATCGCCTGATCCTGCCGGACACCGTCGGCACCGGTGGCGACTCGCATACCCGTTTCCCGATCGGCATTTCGTTCCCGGCCGGTTCCGGGCTGGTGGCCTTTGCCGCTGCCATGGGCGCCATGCCGCTCGACATGCCGGAATCCGTGCTGGTGCGTTTCAAGGGTCAAATGCAACCCGGCATCACCCTGCGCGACCTGGTCAACGCCATTCCTTATGCGGCGATCCAGAAAGGCGAGCTCACTGTCGGCAAGCAGGGCAAGAAGAACATCTTCAACGGCCGCATTCTCGAAATCGAAGGCCTGCCGGACCTCAAGGTGGAGCAGGCGTTCGAATTTGCCGATGCCTCCGCCGAGCGTTCTGCTAACGGCTGTACGGTGCGCCTGAACAAAGCGCCGGTGATCGAGTTCCTCAACTCCAATATTGTCCTGATGGAAAACATGATCGAGCAGGGGTATCAGGATGAGCGTACACTGCGCCGCCGCATCGAGGCGATGGAAGCCTGGCTAAATGCGCCGGAACTGCTGGAGCCGGATGCCGATGCCGAATATGCCTATGTGCTGGAAATCGATCTGGACGAAATCAAGGAACCCCTGGTGGCCTGCCCTAACGATCCGGACGACATCAAGCCTTTGTCCGCCGTGGTCGGCGACAAGATCGACGAAGTATTCATCGGTTCCTGCATGACCAATATCGGCCACTACCGCGCCGCAGCCAGGGTGTTGGACGATGCCGGCCTGATCCCGACCCGTTTATGGATCGCTCCGCCGACGCGCATGGACGAAGCCGAATTGCGCGAGGAGGGCGCCTACGCAGTATTCGGTCGTGCCGGCGCACGTACCGAAGTGCCGGGCTGCTCGCTGTGCATGGGCAACCAGGCGCGTGTGGCGGACAAGGCCACGGTGTTCTCCACCAGCACCCGCAACTTCGACAACCGTATGGGCAAGGATGCTCGGGTCTACCTGGGCTCGGCGGAACTCGCCGCGGTATGCGCGCGTCTGGGCAAGATGCCAACGCCTGAAGAATACCTGACCACGGTCGGCGACAAGTTGAGCAAGAACGCTGGTGACATTTACCGATACCTCAACTTCGACCAGATGCCGGAGTACACCAGAAAGGTGATTCCCCTCTCGGAAATAGGTCTGGGGATGTAACGGTAAGCCAGCCAGTGAGCCTGATCGACAAGTTGTTTAGCCCACCCACACGGGGCAGTTGGAAGATCATGCTGCCTGTCTGGGCGGCGCTGCTTGTGTTGATATGGGTGGGTTTGCATTACGGGGTCGACCGGCGCGTGGTTGCAGGCTGCGTCCTGCTGCTGGTTTTTATATCCAGCGCCTTTACCTGGCTGGTCGACGTGATTGGATTGTTGCCGGTGGTGGGCCCTCTGATCGTCAAGGTGCTGAGCATCCCTGTCGTCTGGCTGCTCAACGCTGTTGGATATCTGGTCTCTTTTGTCGCAATCCGGCGCGGTTATTCACAGGATGTTCTGACTTACCGGGGACTGACGATCGCATTGATCGTCGGTATCGTCATTGGCTACATCTTCGGGCGCCTTGCCTGACTTTCCGACGTCGAAGCCGGCGGCCCAAACCGAGCGGGTTAGGGGTTGTAGCCCTCGTAAAGCTTTTCATATTCGCTGCGGTAGCGTTCGAGGACCTCGTTGCGCTTGAGCTTGTGCGTAGGCGTGAGAAGGCCGTTTTCGATGGTCCACGGCTCGTCCAGGAGGGCGACGCGACGGATGCGGGCATAGCCCGGAAATGCCTTCATCTGTTGGGCGATGCGCGTTAGCGCGAACGCCTTGGACTGCGGGTGTTGCAAGCCGCCCGGCCAGTCGGCCGGCAGGTCGCGGTCCCATGCGGCTTCGGCCCAGCGTTCGCGGTTGATCACCGCCAGCAGGCTCAGGTAGGGTTTGCCTTCTCCCAGGATTATCGCCTGTTCAAACAGCGGGTCGCGCAGGATGGCAAATTCGAGGTCTGCCGGCGGCACTTTTTCGCCGTTGTTGAGCACGATGATTTCCTTGATGCGCCCGGTGATGGTGATATGCCCTTGCGCATCAATCCGGGCGATATCGCCGGTGTTGAGCCAGCCGTCCTCCGTAAACATCGCCCGCGTGGCTTCCGGGTTATGCCAGTAACCCAGCATGATATTCGGCCCGCGTGCGAGCAGGGCATCGTGTTCCCCCAGTTTGACCTCGACGCCGGGAATTGCCTTGCCGATACTTGAGGGAACATTGTCGTCGACACGGTTGACGCCGATGACCGGGCTGGTTTCCGTGAGCCCGTAGCCCTGGAT
>DAIDAS010000384.1 GCA_027310505.1 bacterium | reverse complement strand
GTTGTAGGTGAAAGGCTCGTAGTAGTCGTCGATTTCAGGCAGGTCCGGATTGCCGAAGATGTCGAGCAGTTTGTTCACACGGCTACCGGATCTCAGTTCCAGCTTGCCGTTCTTCAGAACCCAGCCGCCGTTCCAGACCTCCTGGTTTTCCCATTGCTTGGGGTAGCCAACGCCAGGCTTGGATTCGACGTTGTTGAACCAGGCGTATTCCACCCCTTTGCGATTGGTCCAGACGTTCTTGCAGGTGACCGAGCAAGTGTGGCAGCCGATGCATTTGTCCAGATTGAAGACAAAGGCGAATTGTGCGCGTACTTTCATGATGTTCTCCTCTGTCCAGGTTAGCGGGCGCCGATGCCGACGGGGTTGAGTTGAGCCTCACGTGCCGGCGTCAACGGTCGCTCCAGCCAGTCCACGTCCTGGTCGGCGATCTTGTGCAGAATCACCATCTCGTCACGCTGGCAACCCACGGTGCCGTAGTAGTTGAAGGCATAGGACAACTGGGCATAGCCGCCGATCATGTTGGTCGGCTTCATGATCACGCGCGTCACCGAGTTAAGGATGCCACCACGTTTACCGGTGGAAGGCGAACCTGGCACATTCACGTTTTTCTCCTGGGCGTGGTACATCATCGCCATGCCGCGGGGAATTCTCTGGCTGACCACCACCCGCGCCACGGTTGCGCCGTTGGCGTTCACCGCCTCGATCCAGTCGTTATCCTGCAGGCCGATCTGCCTGGCGTCGTCTTCTGACACCCAGACATATGGGCCGCCGCGGAACAGATGCAGCATGCGCAGGTTATCCTGATAGGTGGAGTGAATACCCCACTTGGAGTGTGGCGTGATCCAGTTCAGGGTCAGGTGCGGCTTGGCCAGCACGTTGGCAGGCACCGTTTCGTGCGCCTTCATGTCGAGCGGGCCACGGTAGGCGCAGAAGCCCTCGCCGAAATCCAGCATCCATTCATGATCCTGGTAGAAGTGCGCCCTTCCGGTGAGCGTGCGGAACGGGATATGCTCGTGGATATTGGTGTAGCCGGCGGTATAAGACACGTGCTCGGACTCGATGCCGGACCAGGTCGGCGCGGTAATGATCTTGCGCGGCTGAGCCTGGATGTCCTTGAATGTGATCTTGTCCTCATGACGTCCGGCATACAGGTGATGATGGTCGATGCCGGTTTTCTTCGACAGGGCAGACCACGACTTGTGGGCCACCTCGCCGTTGGTCTCCGGCGCCATACGCATTACCGAGTCGCACACCGCGATATCTTCTTCCAGAGACGGCATGCCGAAGGAAACGCCCGGTTCCTGCACCGTATTGTTGAAGCTCTTCAGCTCTTCGTATTCTTGCTCGGTATTCCAGTCGATGCCCTTGATATTGTTGCCGAGCTTGACCATCAGCGGCCCGAGGGCGATGTACTTGTTGTAGGTGCTGCCAAAATCGCGCTCCACCACCTTCAGGATTGGCATGGTCTTGCCTGGGATCGGCTCCAGTCCTTCCTTCTTCCAGTTTTTCACCTCACCGAAAGGCTGTGCCAGCTCGGCTGCCGAATCGTGCTGCATCGGCAGCGCGACAATATCCTTGCGCTTGCCGAGGTGCTTGCCCGCCAAGGCAGAGAAGGCTTTGGCGATGGACTTGAAAATCTGCCAGTCCGATTTCGACTCCCAGCCGGGACTGACCGCCTCCGACAACGGATGAATGAAGGGGTGCATGTCAGTGGTATTGAGGTCGTTCTTCTCATACCAGGTGGCGGTCGGCAAAATGATGTCCGAGTAAGCGCCAGTGGAGTTGAGACGGAAATTGACATCTACCATCAGATCCAGCTTGCCGATGGGGGCTTGCTCGTGCCATTTCACTTCATGGTTGTCGCGCCCGGCGCCGGATTCCTGCAATACGCCGTTCTGTGCACCCAGCAGGTGCTTCAGGAAGTACTCATGCCCCTTGGCCGAAGAACCGATCAGGTTGGCGCGCCAGACAAACAGGTTGCGTGGCCAGTTGACCGGGTTGTCAACGTCAGCGAAGGCAACGTCGAGCGAGCCTTCCTTAAGCTTGCCGACCACGTGCTTGGCGATACCGGCTTCGTCGGTGGCGCCTGCCTGCTCGGCCTCGCGCACCAGCTCCAGCGGGTTGGCGTTCCAGTGCGGGGCTGAAGGCAGCCAGCCCATGCGAGTCGCGGCTACGTTGTAGTCAGCCAGGGAGTAACCCTTGTTGCGGCCTTTACCGGCGGGGGACAGCAGGTCATCGGCCTTGACGGTCTCGTAGCGCCACTGATCGGTATGGAAATACCAGTAAGAGGTGGAGTTCATGTGCCGCGGCGGGCGCTGCCAGTCGAGGGCGAAGGCGATCGGCGCCCAGCCGGCCTGGGGCCTGAGTTTCTCCTGCCCCACATAATGCGCCCAACCACCGCCGGACTGCCCTACGCATCCGCACATGTGCAGCAAATTCATGATGGCGCGGTAGGCCAGGTCGTTGTGGTACCAGTGGTTGATGGCGGCGCCCATGATCACCATGGATTTGCCTTTGGTCTTGGAAGCGTTATAGGCGAATTCACGGCCGGTACGCTCGATGTCGGCGGCCTTCACGCCCGTCACCTTCTCGGCCCAGGCCGGGGT
>DAIDAS010000365.1 GCA_027310505.1 bacterium | reverse complement strand
CGAGTAGATGTTGCCCGGCTCCTGCCCGCCAAAACGCGCCGCAGCTTGCGCCGCACTATTGAAGACGAAGCTGGAAGTGAGAAACATCGCCTCGGAGTTTTCGCCGAACTCGGTATGCGCGCTTCCGGCCCTGACGCCCAAGGTCTCGGGATGAAATACTGGTTTGCTCATGGTTGCACCTCAAAACAAAAAACCCGCTTCAGCTTTGGGCTAAAACGGGCTTTTATGGGGCTCGCTTTAGCTGTATTTATAACGCGCCCGCAAGCTGGAACTCAAATCGGCGCAAACCGCACAATAAAACCTGCGGCCCGCTTTGTCAACCGGATGATCGGTCAGGCGGCTTCTTCCTCTTCCCGATTTTCAGAGCCCACCAGATTCAGGTCCAGCTGCGTGCTGGAATTTGCCGGCTTCTTCAGTTTGTCGCCGTCACTGCGCGCCGTTTCGATAGCCGCCAGGTATTCCTCGGTAATGTCGCCGGTGACGTACTTGCCATCGAAACAGGAGCAGTCGAACTGCTTGATGTTCGGGTTGCTCAACCGGATATCATGTACCAGCGCATCGAGGTCCTGATAGATCAACGCATCGGCACCAATCTCGCGGCAGATTTCTTCATCGGTACGACCGGTCGCCAGCAACTCGTCACGCGACGGCATGTCGATGCCGTACACATTGGGGAAGCGTACAGGAGGTGCCGCAGAGGCAAAGTACACTTTGTTGGCGCCCGCCTCTCGGGCCATCTGCACGATGCGCTGCGACGTCGTGCCGCGCACGATCGAATCGTCCACCAGCAGCACGTTTTTGCCCTTGAATTCCATGCCGATGGGGTTGAGCTTCTGGCGCACCGATTTCTTGCGTAGCGCCTGGCCCGGCATGATGAAGGTGCGACCGATATAGCGGTTCTTGATGAACCCCTCGCGGTAAGTCAGATTTAGCGCATTGGCCAGCTGAAGTGCCGATGGCCGGCTGGTATCGGGGATCGGAATCACGACGTCGATATCGAGATCCTTCCACTCGCGGTGGATCTTTTCTGCCAGACTTTCGCCCATGTGCAGGCGGGTCTGGTAGACAGAAACGCCGTCGATCACCGAGTCCGGTCGCGCCAGATACACGTATTCGAAAATGCAAGGAGTCAGCACCGGATTCTCGGCACACTGGCGCGCATGGAAGTTACCGTCCATATCGATGAAAATCGCCTCGCCCGGCGCCACATCACGGACCAGCTTGAAACCCAGCACATCCAGCGCCACGCTCTCCGACGCAACGATATGCTCCACACCCTTATCGGTTTCCTGCTTGCCGATCACCAGCGGACGGATACCGTTGGGATCGCGGAAAGCCAGCAGGCCGTAGTTGGCGATCATCGCAACCACGCCATATGCGCCTTTGACGCGGCGATGCACGCCGGCCACGGCGTTGAAGATCATGTCCACATCAAGCGCGGTACTGCGCGCAGTGCTCTCGATCTCATGCGCCAGCACATTGAGCAGTACTTCCGAGTCGGAGTTGGTGTTGATATGGCGCAAATCCTGGCGGAACATCTCGCGCTTCAACTGCTGGGAATTGGTCAGGTTGCCGTTGTGACCCAGCACAATGCCGAACGGGGAATTGACATAGAACGGTTGCGCTTCGGCCGCCGACGAGGATCCCGCTGTCGGATAGCGCACATGGGCAATACCTGCATTGCCCACCAGGCTGCGCATGTGGCGGGTCTGGAATACGTCCTGCACCAGGCCGTTGTTCTTGTGCATGTAAAACGTTCCGCCATCGCTGGTCACGATGCCTGCCGCATCCTGCCCACGATGCTGCAATACCAGCAATCCGTCATACAGCAACTGGTTGACGGGGTTTTTGCCGACGATGCCGATGATTCCGCACATGATCGTTAATCCGATATAAGTTTAGTATTTAATATGGCTGGCGACTGCTTGAGGCAGCCAGGGCAGCGCGCTTGTAACCATTGCTTCCAGCGGCGCGCTGAACATTGCATTGCGCCAGCGGGTATCCTGCGGGATGCTGGTCAAGCCGGCCAGCATCACCAGAACACCCACGATCACCACGCCACGCGCCAGCCCGAATATTGCGCCCAGCCAGCGATCTACCCAGCCCAAGCCAATTTTCTTGAACACTTCCGACAGGGCAATGGCCAGCAAACTCCCCACCAGCAGCGTCGCCAGAAACAAAATCACAAAAGCCGCCAGCAATCGCAACGATTGCGTCGGTATCGCCTCAGGCAGCAAAGGCGCGAGTTCGAGGGTATACAGCTTGGCCACGAAAAATGCCGCAACCCAGCCGGCGAGCGACAGCATCTCGCGCAGAAAACCGCGCATCATGCTCAGCAAAATCGACAGCCCGACGATCGCAAGTACTACATAATCAAATGAAGTCATTGCGATTATTTATTGGTGATGATCATGCCCGGCACATCCGCCGACTTCAGCTTGCCCAATGCAAGCTCGGCATCGGCGCGCGTGGCATACGGGCCAAGGCGCAGACGAATCTTGACCCCTTTGGGCGTATCCAGCTTCTCATGAGAGGGATGGAACCCTTGTGCTGCGATCTTGCCTTCCAACTGCTTGAGTTGAGGCCCTTCGGTAAACACGCCGATCTGCACGGTAAAGCCACCCTTTTTAGGCGCGGCCTTTTCTGCAGCAACGGGCTGTTGCTTGGCCGGCGCAGGCTTAGCAACAGGCTCTGGCTCCGTCGGCTTTACCGCGGGTTGCACCGGCTTGGCTGTTGCCTGCTGCGGCTGAGCCGCTTTCGCCGGCTCCGAAGCTTCCGGCTTGGCTGCCGCAGGCACCTCTTTTTGCACTGGTTCAGCCACAGACTTGGGTTTTTCCAGTGGCGAGGCCAATTGCACGTTGGCCGCAGGCGGCGTCACAAGGGCCGATTGCGGTGCAACCGGAACAATTTTTGAGGTGAAGTTGCCGCCATCCTGGCTGGGGATGCTGATCGCGATATCCGGCCGCGGCGCCTTGGCCTCGCGATCGTCCAGCACCATCGGCAACACCGTCACCATCAGCAGCACCAGCGCAACAGCGCCTACCAGGCGTCGCCGTGCGCGTTTCCTGAATTGTATTTCCTGCTCGCTCACCTGATTGGTTGCCATGCGTCACCCAAAGTCTCCGGCAGCGCACGCATCGCGTCGGCTACCGTGTAGAAAGAACCAAACACGACAATTCTATCATTTTCCCCCGCACCAAGACAGGCTTGACGCAAGGCGGAAACAACATCCTCGAAACCCTGCGCCTCGACTTTCGGCGAAGCCGCATACAGGCATTTCAACAAGATCGCAGCATCCGCGCCACGCGCATACTGGATGCCGGCGACATACCATTCATCAATGACGTCAATCATGGCGCGCGCAACCCCGGCAATATCCTTGTCCGCCAGCATGCCCCAGACCGCCATGGTTTTTCCAGCCACAGGGCTCCTGCGCAGACTCCCGGCCAGCCCTTCTGCTGCGTGGGGATTATGGGCAACATCCAGGATGATGCGGGGGGTTGTGTCCAACGCCTGAAAACGCCCCGCCAGTACCACGCGTTGCAATCCGGC
>DAIDAS010000344.1 GCA_027310505.1 bacterium | reverse complement strand
TTGTACACCAGCATCTCATTTGGTCTGGGCGGCACGCTGGGTGGGCTGATGAGCGGTTATGCCTGGGAGTCGCTGGGCGCGGATTGGGCGTTCACCCTGTCGGCGCTGTGCGCACTACTTGGGTTCGTAGTGCTGGCCTGGCGGCTCAAAGTGGATGGAGCGTAGAATGGCTTTTTCGACGATCTGCCGGAGTGCCCCGATGCGGTACCTGCTGCTTTTATGCCTGATTTCCTTGCACGCCTTGGCCAGTGCCGACACCCGCGTCAACGTGGTCGGACTGTTCAGCGGCAAGGCGTTGCTTGTCATCAACGGCGGTGCCCCGCGTACGCTCGCGGTGGGGCAGACCTCGCCCGAAGGCGTCAAGCTGCTTGCTGCCGACAGTAGTCAGGCCGTGCTGGAAGTGGAGGGCAAGCGCAAGGAGCTCGGCATGGGGCAAGGCGCTTCGGTGACCGGCGGCGCTGCTGTGGCTGCACCAGGCATGACGCTGTATGCCAACAAGGATGGACATTTTTTCGGGGATGGCAGTATCAACGGCAAGCCGATCAAGTTTCTGCTGGATACCGGGGCCACTTCGGTTGCGATGGGCAGCGCTGAGGCACGCCGTCTCGGGATCGATTATGTTGCGGGGCGTGAAGGTTCCAGTTCCACCGCGGCCGGGATGGTCAGGGCCTGGAGTGTTACCCTAAATAGCGTCAAGCTGGGCGGCATTACGCTGAATCAGGTCGAAGGCATGGTGATCGACGGGGATTCCCCTCCCATGGTACTGCTTGGCATGAGCGCCTTGAACCGCATGGAGATGAAGCGCGAAGGCATCTCCATGACGCTCACCAAAAAATACTAGCCTTCTTTTTTGTCGCGCTCGATCAGGGCGTAAGCCGAATGGTTGTGGATGGATTCGAAGTTCTCTGATTCCACCACATAGGCGTCGATGCGGTCTTCCAGATTCAACTGGGCGGCCACGTCGCGCACCATGTCTTCGACGAACTTGGGATTATCATAGGCGTGCTCGGTGACATACTTCTCGTCAGGGCGCTTCAGCAGGCCGAAAAGTTCGCTGGAGGCCTGCTCTTCCACGATGCGGATCAGGTCTTCCACCCAGATGAAATCGTTGATTCTGGCTGTGATGGTGACATGCGAGCGCTGGTTATGGGCGCCGTAGTCTGAAATCTTCTTCGAGCACGGGCACAGACTGGTCACCGGAACCAGTACCTTCACCGTGATCTGGTAATCGCCGTTCTTGATCTCGCCGATGAACGTCACTTCGTAATCCAGCAGGCTTTTGACGCCGGAAATGGGCGCTGCCTTGGAGATGAAGTAAGGGAAGGTCATCTCGATGTGCCCCGAGTTGGCTTCAAGCCGCTTCACCATCTCGCGCAGGATGCTCTCGAAATTCTCGATCGAGATTTCACGTTCGTTCATGTTGAGGATTTCAACAAAACGCGACATGTGTGTGCCCTTGAAGTTATGGGGCAGGTGCACGTACATGTTGAACATGGCGACCGTGTGCTGCACGCCGCCGGTCTTGTCCTTGACCTTGACCGGGTGGCGGATGGATTTGATGCCGACCTTGTCGATCGCAAGGTGACGCACGTCGGGCGTGTTCTGCACGTCTTCAATGCGAGGGGCGTTAGGCTGGTTCATTGGGGAATCCGTCATGACAAACAATAGTTGAGTATACTAGTAGGTTAATTTTTTCTCAACTGCGGCGATGATGCCCGCAGCGTCGAGGCCGCAGTCGGCCAACAGTTTTTCCGGGTTGCCATGTTCTATGAAACGGTCTGGCAAGCCGAGCTGCAACAGCGCGACCGGATGAGCGGCCGCCTGCAGGGCTTCGCAGACGGCACTGCCTGCGCCGCCCATCACGGCGTTTTCTTCAATGGTGACGAGCAGGTCGTGGCTGTTGGCGAGCTGCAGAACCAGCGTCGTATCCAGCGGTTTGACAAAGCGCATGTTGGCCACCGTGGCATCGAGCGTTTCAGCGGCTTCGAGGGCTGGCGACAGCATGCTGCCAAAAGCCAGAATGGCAATTTTTTTGCCCTCACGGCGAAGTTCTCCCTTACCTAGCGGGATCGCTGTCATGGTGGCTTGTGTCTGCATGCCCGTGCCGCAGCCACGCGGGTAGCGCACGGCGACGGGGGTGTCGAGCATGAAGCCGGTATATAGCATCTGGCGGCACTCGTCCTCGTCTGCCGGGGTCATCACGACCATGTTGGGCACGCAACGCAGGTAGGAAATGTCGAAGCTGCCGGCATGGGTCGGCCCGTCGGCACCCACCAGCCCGGCGCGGTCGATGGCCAGCAGCACTGGCAGGTTTTGCAGGGCGATGTCATGGATCAGTTGGTCGTAAGCGCGCTGGAGAAAGGTCGAATAAATCGCGACAACCGGCTTCATCCCGTCGCAGGCCAGCCCGGCGGCAAAAGTGAGCGCGTGCTGCTCGGCGATGCCGACATCGAAATAACGTGCGGGGAACTCTTCCTGAAACGCGTTGAGGCCGGAGCCGTCGCACATGGCGGGGGTGATGCCGATCAGGCGCTCGTCCTTGCGGGCCATGTCGACCAGCCATTCGCCGAACACCTGGGTGTAGGTCTTGTGTCCGCCGCTACCAACCGCTTCGCCATTGGCAGGGTCGAATTTGCCCACGCCATGATATTTCCCCGGGTTCTCTTCCGCCGGCTTGAAGCCGTGCCCCTTCTGCGTGATGACATGCAGGAATTGCGGCCCCTTGAGCTCGCGAATATTGGACAGCGTGGCGACCAGCACGTCGAGGTCGTGGCCGTTGACAGGGCCGATATAGTTGAAGCCGAATTCCTCCAACAGCGTGCTCGGCGTCACCATGCCTTTGACATGCTCTTCGGCGCGCTTCGCCAGTTCCAGGATGGGGGGGGCCACCCCCAGTACTTTCTCGGTGCCGCGACGCATGCTGTTGTACATGCGGCCGGAGAGCAGTTTGGCCAGGTAATTGTTGAGCGCGCCGACCGGCGGCGAGATCGACATGTCGTTGTCGTTGAGGATGACCAGCAGATTGGCATCCATGGCGCCTGCATTGTTGAGCGCTTCGAAGGCCATGCCGGCCGACATCGCGCCATCGCCGATGATGGCCACGGAGCGGCGATCCAGCCCTGCTTGCTGTGCGGCTACGGCCATGCCCAGTGCCGCGGAAATGGAGGTGCTGGAATGTCCGGCGCCGAACGCGTCATATTCGCTCTCCGCCCGACGAGGAAAGCCAGCGATGCCACCTTCCTTGCGTAACCCGGCCATGCCGGTACGTCGTCCGGTCAAAATCTTGTGCGGGTAGGTCTGGTGGCCGACATCCCAGACCAGGCGGTCATCGGGAGTGTTGAACACATAATGCAGCGCAATGGTGAGTTCCACTACGCCCAGGTTGGACGAAAGGTGGCCGCCGGTCTGCGATACGCTTTCGACGAGGAAAGCGCGCAATTCGTCGGCCAGCTGTGGCAGCTGCTTGCGATCCAGCTGGCGCAACTGCGCGGGAGAGTCGATGGTTTCGAGCAATTGGGGCATCAGTAGGCGCGTCGGGTAATGAAATCGGCAAGCTGGACCAAACGGTGGGCGGCATCGCCAAAAGGGGCCAGCGATGCCAGCGCTTCGGCGTGCAGTTCCTCCGCCAGCGCTTTGGCGCGCTCCAGCCCGAGGATGGTGACGTAGGTCGGCTTATTCTGTTCGGCATCCTTGCCTGCGGTCTTGCCCAGCGTGGCGGTATCGGCCTGTGTATCGAGAATGTCATCCACTACCTGGAATGCCAGCCCGATACGCTTGGCGTACTGGTCAATGGCACACAGCCTGGATTCGTCCGGCTGTTCGGAGCACTGGGCACCGAGCAAAGCGGCTGCGCGAATCAGGGCGCCAGTCTTGTGGATGTGCATGAATTCCAGCTCTTGCTGGGTGAGGTTGAGCCCCACGCTGGCCAAGTCGATAGCTTGCCCGCCCGCCATGCCGCGCGAGCCGGAAGCCTGAGCCAGCAGCTGGATCATGCCAAGTTGGCGATTCGCATCGCTGCACAAGCCGGGCTGCGCCAGCACTTCGAAAGCCAGGGTTTGCAGCGCATCGCCAACCAGCAGCGCCGTGGCTTCATCGAATTGCTTGTGGCAAGAAGGCTTGCCTCGGCGCAGGTCGTCATCGTCCATGCAGGGGAGGTCGTCATGCACCAGAGAATAGGCGTGAATCAATTCCACGGCGGCGGCGGCGCTGTCGACTTTTTCCGGCATTGCTCCGCACAACTCCCCCGCAGCGTGTGCCAGCAGGGTGCGTACGCGCTTGCCGCCGCCGAGCACGGCATAGCGCATGGCGTTGTGCAGCTGCTGCGGGGTGGTGTCGGACGAGGGCAGCAAGGTGGCAAGCACGCTCTCCGTGCGGGTCTGGATATCCAGCACCCAAGACTGAAAATCACTCATCGGTATCGGAATAAGGTTGCAAGGTGTTGGTGTCGTCGAGCAGTTGTACTTGCTGCTCGGTTTCAGCCAGGGCCTGCCGGCAATAACGCAGCAGTTCGGTGCCGCGCTGAAAGGCGGCCAGCGACTGATCGAGCGGGAGTTGCCCTGATTCCATCAGGGTGACGGTGGACTCAAGCTCGGCCAGGGCGCTCTCGAAATTTGGTGGCAGGTTGTTCTTGCGCATGAAATTTGATTGGAAAAAGGGCCGTACCGTAACAAAACTGACGTAATGGGTCAATTTACCGATAGGCGGCGGCTGCATTTATAAGTAAAATCTGGCATAGTTTACGCTCACACGCCGACAATAAGAACCCATGGTGGATTATTTTAGAGCGCTCAGGACTATCGTTCAGACGTCCAAAGCGAAGATGATCGACACCCGCTGGCTGGAAACATTGCCCCAGGGCGATTACTTGGCCGCGCAAAACATCGTCGTAACACATCTGGAAGAATTTCTCGCGGAAGACCATCCCCTTGACCAGGCCGCGCTGGATGCCCTGATGGACATTGATGAGCGCTGCCGTTCCAATGTTGTGGCGCTTACCGAGCAGTACGTCCAGGCGATTTCGCTGGCTACGGAAATCGATGACCGGTTGTGGAATTCGGTTCATCGCTACTACACGGTACTAACC
>DAIDAS010000331.1 GCA_027310505.1 bacterium | reverse complement strand
GTGTACAGCAAGGCTTTTTCTCCATCCAACAGACCTGCCCCACCTGCCACGGCAACGGCAAGATGGTCAAGGACCCCTGCCCCACCTGCCACGGCGACGGCCGCGTCAAGCAGCACAAGACGCTAGCGGTCAAGATTCCCGCTGGTGTGGATGAAGGCGACCGCATCCGCCTCTCAGGCGAAGGCGAGGCTGGCGTCAACGGCGGCCCCCCCGGTGACCTGTACGTGGTGGTTCACCTCAAGCAACACGCCATCTTCCAGCGTGACGGCGGTGACCTGCACTGCGAAATGCCGATCAGTTTCACCGTGGCAGCCCTCGGCGGCGAAATCGAAATCCCGACCCTCGATGGACACGCCAAGATGAAGATCCCGGCAGAAACCCAGACCGGCGCCAAGTTCCGCCTGCGCGGCAAGGGCATCAAGCCTCTGCGCACCAGCGAACATGGCGACCTGATCTGCCATGTCGTAGTTGAAACCCCGGTCAAGCTGACCGAACGGCAGAAAGAACTGCTGCGCGAACTGGAAGAAATCAACCAGCAGGACGCGCAGAAGCACAGCCCAAGGGCGAAGTCGTGGATGGAGAAGGTGAAGGACTTTTTCCAGTAATAATCTTCGACCGTCCAGTTAAAAAGCCTGCTTGCGCAGGCTTTTTAACTTCTGTAACCCGGGGGCTACCTTACGCGATCATCAGTCCAAGACGCGTTACTTCGGTTCCCCTTTACCTTCCTTGCCGTCCCCATAACAAGCCCTTCCATAATCGCCATGCCGGACATGCGCAGCCACCGCCGCCTCATCGACGTAGATGGTCTTGCCTTTGTGGCAAACCGCATGTTTCTCTTCTTTCACCGGCGGCAGACTGCAACCGGTGCAAATAGCGGCGGCAAGCAGCAGCATGGCGCTCAATTTATTCATAATAACGACCTCCATTGCACAACGATGATCCAGGTAGCTGAAACGTTAGCACGTACGGAACATAAAACACACCGGCGCCGCCCCCCCCGGGCAGAATTGTTTCCGGTAATATCCCCACATGCGCAACCTGACCCTTGTCACTCTCATCCTGCTTCTGGCCTGCTTCCCGGTTTTTGCAGCCGAACCTGACGAGACCACGGATATCCCTGCCCTTGAAAAACCCGTAGAAAGTGCGCCAAAGGAAACGCCGAAAACCACTCCAAAAAGGATCGAGTACGACAAACTCCCCTATGCCATCCTGCAGAAAAAGGCTGATGCCGGCGATCTGCAGGCGCAATTCGAACTCGGCTCACGCTACAACTATGGCCGTGACCTGCCCAAGAATACCCGCGAAGCCCTGCGCTGGCTGCGCAAAGCGGCACAAGCTGGGCATACAGGCGCGCAACGCCTACTGGCCGTGAAACTGTTCGAAGGCCACGATGTGCCGGTCGATCATGGGGAAGCATTCGCATGGGCACAGCGGCTCGCGGATTCCGGCGATCGCCCCGGGCAGCTCATGCTCGGCAATATGTATGCCAACGGCGAAGGCACGCCGCGCAACCTGATCCGGGCTTACATGTGGTTCGATATCGCCGCCACGCCGGTCACTGGCAAGGAACTGGATGCGCTGGCAAACAATGCAATGCAGTCAGCCGCCGAGGCTCGGGACAAGACCAGCGGTCTGTTGCAGCCCGAGGAGGAAGTAGAAGCCCAGCAGTTGGCCAGTGACTGGTGGCTGCCGAAAAAAGCGCCGGCAAAAAAGAAAAAGACCGGTCGATCCGGCAACAGGAAACCGGTAGCTAAGGAATGAGATGCCGGGTACACCCGGCATCATCCAGACGCAGGTAATCGCCGGTTTCGTGCCAATCACCCAAGACCCAGCGGGTGCACCGGTGACCGTCGATCTCAATGTCATGGTTGTTTGGCCGGTGTGTATGGCCGTGAATCAGCAACTCCGGATAACCATGCAAGGCGATCATGGCATGAACCGCATGCTCGTTCACATCCATGATCGCTTCCGCCTTGGTGCTTTTCTCCGTTTCACTGCGCATGCGCAGGGCTTCGATCTGCGTTCGACGCGCCTCCAGTGGCTGGGCAAGAAATGCCTGCTGCCAGGCCGGCTCCCGCACTTGCCGACGAAACGCCTGATAGGCCACGTCGTCGGTACAAAGCGCATCGCCGTGGGTCAGCAGCGCATGTCGCCCACCCACCTCGATCTCGACCGGATCCTGCAGCAACGTCGCCCCCGAAGCGCTGGCAAAGCCCTGCGCCATCAGGAAATCGCGGTTGCCGTGCATGACGAAGACCGGCGTTCCATGTTCTGCCAGATTCCTGAAGGCGCCGACAACGGATTGCGCATGGGCGTCCTCCGACAGCGCATCGTCACCTGCCCAATATTCGAACAAATCGCCCAGCACATACAGCGCAGAGCACCCCTGCGCTGTTGTACCAAGAAAATCCAGCAAGAGTTGCGTCGTGTGCGGACGGTCCGCGCAAAGATGCAGGTCAGAGATCAGGAAAACGGGGTTCAGCTCGCCTCCGCGCGCTCAATGATGACGTCTTCGACCGGCACATCCTGATGACCGGCCTTGTTGCCAGTTCTCACCTTCCTGATGGCGTCCACGACGTCGGTGCCGTCAACGACTTTGCCGAACACGCAGTAGCCCCAGTCGCTGGAGGTTGGTGCCGAGAAGTTGAGGAAATCGTTATCGGCAACGTTGATGAAGAACTGGCTGCTGGCCGAATGCGGGTTCGGCGTACGGGCCATAGCGATGGTGTAGGCCTTGTTCTGCAGGCCGTTGTCGGCTTCGTTCTTGATCGGATCGTTGGTCGGCTGCTTCTGGTTCATGCCGGGCTCGAAACCGCCGCCCTGAATCATGAAGTTATCGATGACACGATGAAAGATGGTGTTGTTATAGAAGCCGCTGTTGACGTATTCGAGAAAATTGGCAACGGTGACGGGTGCTTTTTCAGCATCCAGTTTCAAGGTAATCTCGCCGAAGTTGGTATGCAGTTTAACCACGTTTCTTTCCTTTTTTTACAGTTTTTTCAGAATGTGAGAATTTGGCGGTAGGCTGCTCCGCAGGCTTTCCCGTCGAAGCCTCGGCCACGACAGGCGTTTCCAGCACAGCCGCCTTTTCGATCATGACTGCCTGAGTCGGTACGTCCGGTAGCTTGCCCACCGCCTGCGTCGGAAGGTGGGAGATTTTTTCCACCACATCCATGCCGCGAATGACCCGGCCGAACACGCAATAGCCCATATGTGCCGAATCGGGACGCGTGTAGTTGAGCGTCTTGTTTTCAGCCACATTGATAAAAAATTGTGCCGTGGCCGAATCCGCACTGAACAGCCTGGCCATGGCCAGCGTGCCGTAATCGTTCTTGAGGCCGTTGTTGGCCTCGTTCGGAATCGGCTCCAGCGTCTTTTTCTGGTAGAAATCCGGTCGCAAACCGCCGCCCTGGACCACGAAGCTGTCGATCACCCGGTGAAAGATCGTACCGTCATAAAAGCCGCTGTTCACGTATTCCAGAAAATTGGCGACAGTTTTCGGTGCCTTGTCCGGGTAAAGCTCCACGACATAGCTGCCCATACTGGTGCGGAATTCGATCTGCGGATTGGCAGCCTGCGCCCACGTACTGAACAGCACTCCAAGAACAATCAGAAATCTGGCGATGAAATTCAAAATAATTCCCTCCAGTGAAGATCAAGAAATGGCCCGGGCTTGCTCGACAAGCCCTAAGCCGCGCCTTCGTACAGAATCTTCCAGCGCTTGTTTTCCAGCACCCAGTATTGGCGCTTGCGCATCTGGTTATTGAGAGTATTGCTTTTGTAATCCTGATCGAAATTGACGACAACCATCTGGCGTGTGTCATCAGGGTAACGAAACACGCTGACATTGGATAGCGTAATTTTGGCAGGAGTCCCGGCCGCCTGGATACGACGTTTCTCCTGGGCCCAGCTTTCGTAATCACGCCCCTGGCTGAAGAAATCGTGAGAATAATAGGCAAGATAATTTTCGGAGTTTTGCGACTCCCATGCGCGACGCCATTCATCAATCGCCTTCACCAGATCGTCCTTTTGCGACGCCAGCTGTTCCGGAGTCATCGATTGCATGTCATGGATGATCACGACCGGCGTTTTGCCGTTCTGCAGGATCGGTGCCAGCGCCTTGAGGTCAGGGTTGGTCAGCACCACGCAACCGTCACTGGCGCGCGGTGGACGGCTATATGTGTCGCTTGGCGTGCCATGCAGCCAGATACCGTGACCATTCTTGCCCTGGTGCTGATCCCATTCGTTGGGATAGTTGAGCGGATAGGCCGCGGTTCCGTAAAAATCGGGCAGTTTCTTCTGCGACAACGGGGTGCCGGCAAAGTAGATGCCAAGCGGAGTGCGCTTGTCGCCTTCCTTCCATTTTTCGGTGCCGTTCTTGCCGACCGTAACGTAGTAATCGGCGACATAGCGGGGCTTGCCGTTTTCATTGCGGTAGAGATAAAGGCGCGACTTGCTGGTATCGACCACGATCGCATGCTGCTGCCCGCTATCGAGCTGCCACAGATATTGCGGAATGCTCTGGCCATTCTGCTGCGTCAGGTAACGCTCGAGGCGTACGCGCGCCTCTTCGCGAAAATCGGAAATGGCTTCCCTCGATGCATCGGGCGCGCCACCAAAGCCATTCAGCTCCCGCGCATGCGCCATCAGCAAATCACCCCGCACCAGATGCGCCAGCTTGAAGTTGGGCGCCATACGGACCAGTTCGTCGAGCGTATCGAGTGCCGCCTGCGTTTGCCCCTGAGTGATTTCAAGCAGGCTTTTGACCAGCAAACCTTCGGTATCACGCGGAATCGATGGGCGTGGCGGGATAATGCTCGCGGGACGACCGAACCTCAATCCACCAAAATCAAATGCAGTGGCATTCCAGGGCAGGAATGCAGCGCCGACGGCAACGGCCGCCGCCAGGCACCCAATCTGAAACAGCCGTTTATGTCTCTTGATCAACGGTCAGTCAACTCCTGCTCGATAAACCATTTGCTGCCACCTTTTTTCATGATCAGCGATTTCGATGTGCGTTTCGCCACTTCCCCAGCCCGGTAACTCTGGTGGAAACTCACGGTGGCACGATTACTGTCATCCATCTTGATCCTGATACCACTCAGTTCAACCCTAATGGAAGCCGGCGCGCTGATACGCTCGCGCCGTGACTTTTCCCATGCAGTGCGGCTCTCGCCATTCGGCACTTTAAACCCTGCACCGTAATATGCAAGAT
>DAIDAS010000297.1 GCA_027310505.1 bacterium | reverse complement strand
CAGGAACAGCGGTGCTTTCAGGTTGGAGCCGATCAGATCATCCCATTCGCGCTCGCCGATCTCGCCGATCTCTGTCGGATAATAGCTGGAAGCGTTGTTGATCAGTACGTCGAGACGACCAAATTGCCGCACTGTTTCCTGCACCAGGCCGTTCAGCATGGAAAGGTTGTGCAGGTCGCCCTGGATGATGGCGACGGACTGCGGACGTTGCAGGTTGAGCTCGGATTGCAAGGCGCGCGCTTCCCCTACCGACGTGCGGTAGTGGATCATCAGCTTGGCTCCGCCGGCATGCAGCAGGCGACAAATGGTCGCGCCGACGCGCCTGGCGCCGCCAGTGATGAGAACGACTTTATCCTGCAGGTTATGTGTCACAGCGGAGATGATTCTGAGTAAGGGCGTATAATTTACCACATCAGCAGGAAATCCCCGGATGACATCGCTCCCTTCTCCTTCCGACGAACAACTGGCGCACGGCGCTTGCCTGACCCGGGCCATTCATGACGAGATCGCCGCACAGGGCGGCTGGATCAGCTTTGCGCGCTACATGGAACTGGCCCTCTATGCCCCTGGTCTGGGCTATTACAGCGCCGGTTCGAAAAAATTTGGTGCCGGCGGCGATTTCGTCACGGCTCCTGAAATTTCTCCGCTGTTTGCCCGTACCTTGGCTAGGCAGGCGGCGCAAGTGCTGCGGGCAACCCGTGGCGACGTGCTCGAACTTGGCGCAGGGACAGGGCAGCTGGCCGCGCAGATGCTGATCGAGTTGCAGCGACTGGATGCGCTGCCGCAGCGCTATCGCATTCTGGAAGTCAGCGCACACTTGCGTTCTGTGCAAGGCGAAACGCTGAGTGCGATGCTGCCTGCTGCGCTGTTGCAGCGCGTCGAATGGCTGGACGCGCTCCCTTCCGCGTTGACCGGCTTCGTGTTCGGCAACGAGGTGCTGGATGCCCTGCCCGTGCATGTGCTGGCCTGGCGTGATTGCGGTGTGCATGAGCGCGGGGTGGCAACCGAAGGCGATGGCTTCGTCTGGCAAGAGCAACCTGTGTCCGACGGCGCACCGGGCGAGGTGGCTGCCAGTCTTGACCTGCCCGTGGGGTATGTCAGCGAAGTCTGTCCGGCGGCCTCGGCTTTGATCGCCAGTCTTGCCGCTTCCTTGCAGCAGGGCGTATTACTGTTCGTGGATTACGGTTTTCCCCGTCGCGAGTACTATCATCCGCAACGTGCCACCGGCACGCTGATGTGCCATTACCGCCAGCACGCGCACGACGATCCGTTTCTGTACCCCGGCCTGCAGGACATCACGGCGCATGTCGATTTCACTTCTGCGGCCGAGGCGGGTGTGGTGCATGGCATGCAACTGCTGGGTTACGCGAGCCAGACGCAATTTCTGATCAACTGCGGCATCACCGATTTACTGGCCGAAGTGTCGCCCGCCGACATGGCTGCTTATCTGCCATTGGCGGCTCAGGCGCAAAAGCTGCTTTCTCCGGCAGAAATGGGCGAGTTGTTCAAGGTTGTCGCGCTGGGCAAAGGCATGGAGCCGCTGCTGGGCTTTGCGCGGGGCGACAAGGCACATACGTTATAATGCGCCCCAATTTTTTCGAGTAGGTCCGACATGGAACACGCACGCCCCATCCGAAGTTTTGTCCTGCGCCAGGGACGCCTGACTGCCGCGCAGGAGCGCGCAGTGGAAACGTTGCTGCCGGTGTATGGCATTTCCTACGCACCGCAAAGGCTGGATCTCGATGCGGCTTTTGGCAGGGCAGCCCCCAAGATACTCGAAATCGGCTTCGGCATGGGCGGGGCCACGGCGCAGATCGCCCAGGCCAACCCGGATCAGGATTACCTCGGCATCGAAGTGCACTCGCCGGGTGTGGGCAACCTGCTCAAGCTGATCCAGGAGCAAAGCCTGACCAATCTGCGCGTGATCCAGCACGATGCAGTGGAAGTGCTGCGCGACATGATTGCGGATGAAGCGCTGGACGGCGTGCATATTTTCTTCCCGGATCCTTGGCCGAAAAAGCGCCACCACAAGCGCCGCCTGCTGCAGGCGGAGTTCCTGGCATTGCTGTGCAGCAAGCTGAAGCCCGGCGGCTACCTGCATTTCGCTACCGATTGGGAGGAATATGCCCAGTGGACGCTGGAAGTGTTGCGCGGCGAATCGAAGCTGACGAATACGGCGGGGGATTATGCACCGCGGCCGGAATACCGCCCGCTGACCAAGTTTGAGCAGCGCGGCCTAAACCTCGGCCACGGCGTCTGGGATCTGATCTTCAGGCGGATTTAACCAGGCGCCGATCACTTTCTCGGCCTCTTCCACGCCTTGCTTTTTCAGGCTGGAGAACAATTGCACCGTGCAGTTGCTCCAGTTTTCCTGCAGTTCCTTGCGCACCGCAGCCAGCGTTTTCATCGCCTCGGAGCGCGACAGCTTGTCTGATTTGGTCAGCAGCACGTGAATCGGCTTGCCGGTCGGGCCGAACCACTCCAGCATGCGCTGGTCGAGCGGTGTCAGCGGATGGCGCGAATCCATCACCAGCACCAGCCCGCGCAGGCTGTAGCGCATGGAGAGGTAACTCGCCAGCACTTCCTGCCAGTGTTTGCGCATGGCTTCCGGCACTTTGGCGTAACCGTAACCGGGCAAGTCCACCAGATAGCGGTCGCCGCCCAGGCTGAAAAAGTTGATCAACTGCGTGCGGCCGGGCTGTTTGCTGACGTAAGCCAGCCGGTTGTGGTTGGCCAGCGTGTTGATGGCGCTCGATTTTCCGGCGTTGGATCGTCCTGCAAAGGCGATCTCGATGCCGGTGGCTGGCGGCAAGTCGCGCAACTGGTGGGCGGAAATGAAAAATTCGGCGTTCTGGAACAGCGGCATTGGTTTGGTCTTCGGGTGATCCTGCGGGGCGAAATGCTACCACGATACCCCGAACTTGGATAAAATGACACGCATTCGAGTCTTTGGGCTCCAACATTCAGACAGTTTTAAGGGGTGGTTATGAGTTTCCGTAAGTTTGCGGTGTTTGCGACAGGTCTGTTGAGCGCGATGGGTGCCTATGCGGCTGGAGATGCCGCCAAAGGTGCGACGATCGCCACCACCGTGTGCGTGGCCTGTCACGCCGCCGATGGCAATAGCGTCATGACGGCCAACCCAAAGCTGGCGGGTCAGCATGCCGAGTACATCACCAAGCAGCTCAAGAATTTCAAGGCTGGAACGCGCGCAAACCCGGTGATGGGGCCCATGGCAAACACCTTGTCGGATGACGACGTAGCCAACCTCAGCGCCTATTTCTCCGCCCAAGCCTCCAAGGCCGGTGCAGCCAAGAGCAACGGGCCCGGATCCGAAGGAGAAAAAATCTACAAGGGCGGCGTTGCTGGCAAGGGCGTCCCGGCTTGTGCGGCCTGTCACGGTGCCAACGGCGCCGGTCTCCCGATACAGTTCCCGCGTCTGGCAGGGCAGCATGCCGAATATACGACCAATCAGCTGAAGGCTTTCCGTTCCGGCGAGCGTGCCAATGCGCCGATGATGAAAACCATCGCAGCCAAGATGTCCGATCAGGAAATCGCTGCCGTGGCTGATTACGTGCAGGGCCTGAAGTAATCCTTAATCAAACTTGATGCGTTATCCGGGGGTGGCCATGCTACCCCCGAATCGTTTCTGAACCTTGAAAAACCCTACTTCGACATTTGCCCGCGCTGCATATGAGCTCTTGAGCTCCATGCGCTTTGCCGTGAGCCTGCTGACGGTACTCGGCATCGCCTCCATCATCGGCACCGTGCTCAAGCAGAATGAGCCTTACGCCAATTACATGGTCGAATTCGGCCAGTTCTGGTTCGGTTTCTTCGACCTGCTGGGGTTGTATGATGTCTACCACAGCGTCTGGTTTTTGCTGATCCTGCTGTTCCTGGTGCTTTCCACCAGCATGTGCATCTACCGCAATACGCCCGGCATGCTGCGCGAATTGCGGAGCTGGCGCGAGCATGCTACCGAAAACTCGCTGCGTGCTTTCAGTCATCAGGCCGAGTATGCAATGGCCGGTACGGCACAGGAAACGGCGCAGCGGTTGCGCGATTTCCTGGCTGGGCGCGGGTTCCGTTTCAAGGCGGTGCCGCAGTCCAACGGCGACCTGCTGATTGCGGCGAAGGCGGGAAGTTACCAGCGCCTCGGCTATATCTTCACCCATGCCGCCATCGTGATCATCTGCATCGGTGGCCTGATGGATGGCAACGTGCCGTTCAAGATTCAGGAGTTGCTGGGCCAGAAAGTGATCGAAACGCGCGACGTTCCGGAAACCCAGGTGCCGGCAAAGAGCCGCCTGTCGGTGGCCAATCTCTCGTTTCGCGCCAACATGACGTTGCCTGAGGGTGCGCAGGGCAATGTCGCGTTCATGCGCATGCGCGATGGCTACCTGGTGCAGGAGCTGCCGTTCAGCGTCGCCCTGGACAAGTTCCGCATCGAGCATTACGCCACCGGACAGCCCAAATCGTTCGAAAGCGATCTGGTCATCATCGACAAGGATCTCAAGGAGCCGCTTCGCGCCACGATCAAGGTCAATCATCCACTGATCTACAAGGGCATCGCCATCTACCAGTCGGATTTCCAGGACGGTGGGTCGAAGCTGGATTTCAACGCCTGGCCGCTGCGATCGGCCAGTGCCGACCCCAGGCCGGTTCATGGCAAGGTGTTTGACCAGATCAGGGCCGGTGAGGGCGATCAGGCGCTGACGCTGGAGTTTGACGATTTCAGGATGTTCAACATCCTGAACCTGAGCGAAGACGAACATGCCAAGCCGCACAATGTCGGGCCGAGCGTGACGTTCAAGGTGCGCGACAGCCAGGGCCAGGCGCATGAGTACCTGAATTACATGCAGCCGCTGATGCTGGATGGTCATGCCTACTTCGTTTCAGGGATGCGCGCCACGCAGAGCGAGAATTACCGCTACCTGCGGATTCCGGCCGACAGTGAAAACTCGCTGGCGGACTTCATGCGTCTGCGCGCGGTGATGTTCGATGCCAGCCTTGCGCCCAAAATCGCGCAACGTCTTGCGGCCAAATTCTTGCCGGCAGATGCCGCGGCGGATACCCGCACCAAATTCCAAGGCAGTGTCGAACAGTTGCTGATGGCTTTTGCCCAGGGCGGATATAACCGTATTGCCGAGGTGATCGAGAAATCCGTGCCGGCACCGGAGCGTGAAAAGGCGGCTGAAACCTATATCAAGATTGTCGGCAACGCCGCTTACGAGGCGTTTTCGTTGAGCCGCGAGCAGGCCGGAAAACCTGCGGCCCAGCCGGATGAAGCAACTTTGCGCTTTATCCACGAA
>DAIDAS010000288.1 GCA_027310505.1 bacterium | reverse complement strand
GGTAGACACTTCTGACGCCATATCGGATAAAGCCATCAGATACCAGTGCTGACTGTCTTCGCTCATGGTTTGGAAATGCTCAAAGCCTTCGCCGGTAATGGCAATGGTCATAGCCTTGAGCTTTTGGGCTGCAAACAAAGCTTCCTCGGTAGATCTGATTTTGGTTGTATTAGACATGGCTGACCTCCTCGATCTCAAGTGCACTTTTTATTTCACCGGCCAAATCAACCATGGCACATAGGTAGTTATGCTTGTCTTCGTCATGAAGAGATTCGTTGAAATGGTCAAACGACTCACCAGTACAGTTGAGCAACATTGCATAAAGTTGTTTTGCTTTGAAATTGGCAGTGTCGTAGTCTTTGATGGTTACAGAATTAGACATGGCTTGCCTCCTGTTCAGGAAGGAACTCTCTAGTAACATCCAAGTAAATTTCGGACGTTGCCTGCGCATCGTCATAAAGCGCAGCCATAATGGAATTGCTCAGCCCCTCAATGCGTGATGAAAGCCCCCGGACAACCAAGTGATTCTGGCTATTGTCATCAGGCGTGACCGCCTTCCGCAAAGCCTCACATAGAGCCGCAATCTCCCAAGCAGCTTCTAATGCTGCCATATGCCTTTGCTTCCCGATCGTAAAATCGGTTTCGTTTTCTTGTAGGTCTATAATGGCGTCAGCCATGGTTATCTCCTTGCAGATAGTTGTGGTGAGGCGGCGCTGGTGTTCCGGTCAAAGAGACCAGCGTCGCCGCTATGCCTGCGGAACCTCAGGCGGCGGTGATACTCCTCTCGATCGCGTCTGAAACCCAAGTGTTCAGACTCTTCCCATGTGATTCAGCAGCCATCGCAGCCCTCGCATGCAGCTCAGGCGGGAGTCTAAGGCGAAACTGGCCAGAGAATGGACGATTGGGCTCCCTGCCCAGCTTGCGGCAAGTCTCCAGGTAATCTTCGACGGCTTCCTCAAAGGCGGCCCGCAATTCGGCGACGCTCTCACCGTGGAATCCGATCACATCGCGAATGCCGGCGATATGGCCGACAAAGCATCCATCCTCTTCGCTGTATTCAACACGGGCAGCGAACCCGTTATGTGTCATTGTGCTCATGGTCTCACTCCAAGATTCTCAAGGAACTGCCTCGCATCGCGCACCTGATATGGCTTGGCCTCTTTGGCCGGGTGAGGCCTGTGGAAAGTGCCAATATGCCCATCCTTCTCGAAGCGCACCCGGGAACCATTCCCCTCGATGACCTGGCAGCCAATCGCTACAAGCAATGCTTCAATGCGTCGCCATTCGAGCGACTTGGAAACTGGATCAGTAAACACAGCTTCCAATGTTTTTCGATGTGTGGCGTTCATAAGCAAATGGTATCAAATAATGGAACCATGTCAAGCAGACTTTTTATTCTGGTTGATTGGTACAATTTCAGCAGTCGGCAATACCCCACCGGCAGCCAGCATAGCGCGCGTTGCTGTCTGCATCGAATCGCGCACCGGGTCGAGGTTGAGACGGGAATAGATCATTGTCGACGCCGTATCCTTGTGACCGAGGGATCTGCCGATCACCACCAGGCTGGCGCCGGTAGCCGCCTGCCAGCTGCCCAAGGTGCGACGCATGTCATGGATTCGTAGATCACGCAGGCGCGTCCCGGTCGTGTCAATTTTCATCTCTGCAGCCAACTTGCGCGCACGCGCAAGCGTTTCGGACAGCGATTCATAATTCCGGCTGTGATCCTGCGTTCCCTTATCCTTTTCCAATGGCCACTCGAAACTGCCACCAGCGTCGTTAATAAGCTTGGCAAGTTGGGTAACTTCATCCCGGTCAAGGATGCGCCTCCATCCCTTCTTCGGATCCTCCATGTGACCCGACTTACCGGTTCCAGGAAAAACAAAATCCGAGGTCTTGAACTTCTTACGCTCCTTCAGGATCTCGACAGCCTCAGGCATCAAGGGGACGGTCAAAGAAGAGTTGTTCTTGGTGTCCGGCATCCGCCAGTCACCGCGATCCAGGTTGACATCAACCCACCGTATGGACAGGACATTGCTCTTTCTTGCGCCAGTCATCAAGCTCAGTAGCACATAATCCCTTACGTCCGCACTTGGCTCCTGTGAAACAGCTTCGAAAAATCTCGGCAGTTCATCTGACTGCAAAAATCTATCGCGGGAATTGGTGCTGAATTTTCTTACCCCGACAACCGGGCTGGCTTTATCGAACAGACCTGAAGCGACGGCAAAGTTATAGACCGCACGAATGATCTCCAGCGCCCTATTGGCCGCATGCTTTCCAGCATGGTGCCCAAGGTCGGAAACTACCTTTCTGATCTCTTGGTTAGTGATGGTAGATAGGCGGCGTCGATGCCAATTAACCGATCCGAGCGGTTTCACCCTTTCTTTGCCATGCTTTTTGCGCAGCTCGTCTGGAAGCTCCCCCAAATACCGCTCAAAGTTGCTGCGGCATTCATCCACTGTCTTTTTTCCATGAGGAACCATATGCCGGGAGACATACTCTTCGAACATTTCCCCCAGCGTAAGCTCAGCACGCTTCGCCCGCTTGGTATCGGCAGCATTTATGCCAGCCTTCAGATCAATCTTGACCAGAGCCGCAAGCGATCTGGCCATGCGTACATTCAATTCCGGGGTATTGGACAGGAATTCCGTGTGGCTGCAGTCGCGCGGCAGCTCCACGCTATCCGGGAGGGAATCGGTAAAGCGACCCAGGGTAACCCTGACTGGGCGCCCACCTATCTTTTGGTACACCTGAAAGCTTTTGGTACCAGCCCCAGTCACACAAAGCACAAGCCCAGACTCTTTTGTGTCTCCATAGTACACACGCTTCCCGGCTGGGGCTGTCGGAAGTGCAGCCAATGCGGAGCGACTGAAATTGAGTTTAAGGTAAGCCATAGCATCCTCCCATAATGTTTCGGTGCTACCACGGTGCTACCCTGGTGCTACCAAATCGGTTAACTTATATTAACCCATGTTAACCTATGGAAAGATGTAATGATATGATTTTGTTTGAGTTATTAACCTATATTAACTTATATTAACCTATATAAACTAATAGAGAGCATGGCTACGAACCAAGGGGTCAGGAGTTCGAATCTCTTCGGGCGCGCCAAATTTAAGAAAAGGCCGAATCTCTCAGGAGTTCGGCCTTTTGTCATTCCGACCGTAGACGATAAGTCTGGGTACTTACCAGATGGAATTCGATCGCCTGCAATCGACCCAAAGCATACTGTGAACGCCTCGCATCACCTGCCCGCTGTAGCCGGTCAGGTCTGTGGAAACTTTATGACTCAAAGGGTGCAACTATGCACTTATTCTTGCCACCGACTTTGGCTCGATACATCGCCTGATCCGCGCGACGAATGATGTCTGTTGCCGTCATGCCCGGGTATGGTGATGCTGGCGCTCATCGTCGATATCCCTCTCCCGCAGAAATAGCAGACGCCTTTGCTGCTCGTTGAGGTAGCCGGCAATTCCCCCGATCAGGTTGGCCGATATGATGAAGAAGTCGTGACTCGCGAGCACCCATGCCGGATAGTGCTGAAAACCGCCAAAAATGATGTTGTATATGAGAAATAGCGACACGTCGACGCATAACGCATGGAGAAAGCGAGTGCCTACGAAGTTGTATGTGTAAAAGGTCGCAAG
>DAIDAS010000275.1 GCA_027310505.1 bacterium | reverse complement strand
GGGTGTTGCGGATCATGCCGAACAGGGATTTCGCCTGTTCCACGCCGTCGATCACCCAGTCGGCGTTGAAAATCTTGTGGCGGCAGTGCTCGGAGTTGGCCTGCGCGAACATCATCAGCTCGACATCGGTCGGATTGCGGCCGATACGGGTGAAGTTCTCCACCAGGTAATCAACCTCGTCCGGCGACAGCGCCAGGCCCATATCGCTGTTGGCCGCCTGCAGCGCGGCCTTGCCACCGCCAATCACATCCACCGTGGCCAAGGGCGCTGGCGCATCCTTGTGATACAGGCGCTCTGCATCGTCGATGCTGCCGAATACGGCTTCTGTCATGCGGTCATGGATCAGCGCCTTGAGGGCGCGCTTTTCTTCTTCGTTCAACGCGCTGCCATCGGCTGTGTTCGCGTAGTACACCACCCCACGCTCCAGGCGCAGCATCGATTCCAGCCCACAGTGGCGCGCGATGTCGGTCGCGCGCGACGACCATGGCGAAATCGTGCCGGGACGCGGGATCACTAGGAACAACTCCCCGCTCGGCGCCTCCGTGGTCATTTGGGGGCCATAGGTGAGGATTTGCTGCAGTGTCTCCTGCTGCCGCGCACTCAGTTCACCCTCCGCCCAGGCAAAGTGCCAGAACTCGGCATACAGGTGGGAAATGCGTGGGGCCGCTGTCTTGAGAGCGGCCAGAATCTTGTCGAGACGGAATGGGGAAAGGGCGGCACTGCCACGTAGACGGAGCATGGAAAATTCGGCGCTGGTAAAAATTTGAATTTTAGCAGAAAGCGGTTAGGCAAGCTTCGATTGCCACGCGCGGGATTGATCGGCGAAATCCAGAAAGGGACGGATCACCTCATCAACCAAGCCGGTCCACGGCCCCTGTCGCTACGGGGGTCATGCCACCGACTGGCCCCTGAGCCGTATGGACAGCCCCTTCAAAAAATTCCGCAGCAACTGGTCGCCGCAAACCCGGTAATTCTTATGCCCCCTGGTACGAAACAGCGCGCTCAGTTCAGGTTTGGACACATCAAACCCTGCCAGCATCAGCACCTGATGCAGATCCGCGTCTTTCAGCTCGAATGCCACCCGCAGCTTCTTCAGGATGATGTTGTTGGTCAGGCGCGATTCCGGTTTTTTCTCTTGCTCCGGCTTGGATTCCACCTGACCTCGCTTCTGGATGATCAGCCCGTCCAGAAATGAGGCCAGCACGTCATCGCCGCACGGGACGAAACCTGCTTCATTCTCTTTTTTCAAGAAACCGGCGAGGTCGGATGGCGCGACGTCACGCCCAGCCAACCGAATCATCTCGATGACTTTTGCATCAGCAATGTCCAGTGCATACCGGAGACTGCGTAAAACATCATTATTGATCACGGATTACGCCCAACCCCCGGGAACACAACACGCCGACGACAATCCCAATCAATTGCCAATCGCCCCGAACACCTTCTTGATCAGGCTGGTGCTCGCACCGAGCGGATCCTTGCGGATTGCCTTCTCTTCTTCCGCCATCATCAGGTAAAGCCCATCCAGCGCTTTCTGGGTAACGTATTGTTCCAGATTGGCTTGATCCTTGTTCACCAGGCCGAACCGGGTACCGGTTTCGGCAAACTTGTTGTATTGCTGGGCAAGCTGCACGTCTGCCGTGGCCTTCTTGACGATAGGCAGGAATTTTTCCACCAATGGGCCGGATGTGGTTTTCCTGAAGTACTGCGTGGCCGCATCGTCACCGCCAGAAAGGATATCCTTGGCATCCTGCACGCTCATTTTTTTCACGGAATCGATCAGCAACGTCTTGGCTTCCGGCACTGCTGCCTCCGCCGCGCGGTTCATGCGCAAGGTGAGCTCATCGGCCTGCTTGCCCATGCCGAACATGCGCATGCCTTTCTCGACTTTTTTAAGGGAATCCGGCAGCGGAATCTTGACCTTGGGGTTGCCGTTAAAGCCATCGGTCACGCCCAATTTGCCGACGGCACTTCCGGCCGCCTGGATCAAGGCATCTTTCAGGCCACCGGTGGCATCCTGGTTGCTGAGGTCAGCCAAGCCAAGTGCAGCGGCCTGTGTAGCAAACAAAGCCAGGGTAAAAGCTGAAATCAATCGACGCATGATGCACTCCTTTTAGACAGAAAGGCCACCGCAAGTGTGGCCTGTTCATGATTAACGCTTGACGCGTTTGACATTCCAGACCTTGTCCGCGTACTCCTGGATGGTGCGGTCGCTGGAGAACTTGCCCATGTTTGCCACGTTGAGGATGGCGCGGCGCGCCCATTCATCCTGGTCCTGATAGAGCGAGCTGACTCTCTCCTGGCAGGAGACATAACTGGCGTAATCGGCCAGCAACAGGTAATGGTCGCCGTTCCAGGTCAGGTTTTCATAAATGGCACGATAGCGCTCCGGCTCGTCCATCGAGAAGAAACCATTGCCGATCATGTCCAGCGCCTGCTTCAGCTCAGGGATGCCGTTGTAGTACTCCCACGGGTTATAGCCGCGGGCACGCAGATCGGCGACCTCCTGCGTGTTCAGGCCAAAGATGAAGATGTTGTCGTCACCGACTTCTTCGCCGATCTCGATGTTGGCGCCATCCAGCGTGCCGATGGTCAGCGCACCGTTGAGCGCCATCTTCATGTTGCCGGTGCCGGAAGCCTCGGTACCGGCGGTGGAAATCTGCTCGGACAGTTCGCTGGCCGGGAAAATCTTCTCTGCCGAAGACACGTCGTAGTTGGGCAGGAACACCACCTTGAGATAGTCGTGCACCGCCGGGTCGTGATTGATGATACCGGCCACATCGTTGATAAGGCGGATGATCTGCTTGGCCATCCAGTAGCCGGGCGCCGCCTTGCCGGCGAATATCACGGTACGCGGCACCATGCCTTGCGTATGTCCGGCGCGGATGCGGTTGTACAGGGTGATTACGTGCAGCACGTTGAGCAGTTGGCGCTTGTATTCATGGATGCGCTTGACCTGCACGTCGAACAACGAATCCGGATTGACGCGCACGCCGGTCTGGCGCTCGATGCGTTCTGCCAGCCGCAGCTTGTTGGCGCGCTTGACGGCAAGGAATTGCTTGCGGAATTCGGCATCCTTGGCAAATGGGGCCAGCTTTTTCAGCTGATCCAGATCGCGTACAAAACCATCGCCGATGCGCGACTTGATCAGCCCGGTCAGGCCTGGATTGCACTGGTTCAGCCAGCGGCGCGGCGTGATGCCGTTGGTGACATTGATGAACTTGTTCGGGAATATCCGGTGAAAGTCCGCGAACAGTGTCGTTTTCAGCAGTTCGCTGTGAATCGCCGCCACGCCGTTGACAGTATGGCTGCCGACGACCGCCAGATGCGCCATGCGCACGCGACGGCCATGGGTCTCGTCAATCAGGGACACGCGCTTGAGCAACTCGGCATCGCCCGGGAACTGGTGGTTCACCGCATGCAGGAAATGGTGATTGATTTCGTAAATGATCTCCAGATGACGCGGAAGCACCCGGCCGAACATGTCCACAGGCCAGGTTTCGAGCGCTTCCGGCATCAGGGTATGGTTGGTGTAGGCAAAAATACGTGTGGTCAGCGCCCAAGCATCATCCCATTTGAAGTGTTGTACATCTACCAGCTGATGCATCATTTCCGCCACGGCGATGGCCGGGTGGGTATCGTTGAGCTGGATGCCGACCTTCTCCGGCAGCAGTTTCCAGTCATGATGACGCGCGCGGAAGCGGTGCAGGATGTCCTGGATCGAGGCGGACACGAAGAAATACTGCTGACGCAGCCGTAGTTCGCGCCCCATCACCGAAGTATCATTGGGGTATAGCACCTTGGAGAGGGTTTCGGTGGTGTTCTTTTCTTCCACCGCGCCCACGTAGTCGCCTTCGTTGAACGATTCGAGGTCGAATTCGCGCGTGGCCTTGGCCGACCACAGGCGCAGATTGTTGACGGTATCGGTCTTGTAGCCGGGAATCGGCATGTCATAAGCCATCGCCATGACGGTCTCGGTTTCGATCCAGTGATGCTCGATCCCGTTGTGCTCAGAGGGAAACTCCACCACGCGGCCGTTGAATTTGACCGGGTACAGGCGTTCCGGGCGCTGGAACTCCCACGGATTGCCGTAACGCAGCCAGTTGTCGGGGTGCTCCACCTGGCGCCCGTTTTCGATGCGCTGGTTGAACATGCCGTATTCGTAACGGATGCCGTACCCCATGCCGGGCAAGTCGAGCGAGGCCATGGAATCCAGAAAACAGGCAGCCAGACGCCCCAGGCCCCCGTTGCCGAGCGCGGCATCGGTTTCCATCTCCTCCACCTCCTCCATGCCCTGCCCCAGCGCATTCAGCCCTTCACGCAGCGGCTGGTCGATATCCAGGTTATGCGCGGCATTGGAGAGCGTACGCCCAATCAGGAACTCCAGCGAAAGGTAATACAAGCGCTTGGGTTCCTGCTCGTGATAGGCATCGGTGGTCTCGACCCAGCGCTCGATCAGGTGATCGCGCACGGTGTGCGCCGCGGTATCGAACCAGTCGCGACCAGTCGCCGATTTGCGCGTCTTGCCGCCGGTATAGATCAGGTGATTGGTCAGGGACCGTTCGATGGAGTGCTCATCGTTGTACAGATGATGCTGACGGGGGGATTTGGGGGGCGTCATGATATGAAATATCTTGATTTTACAAAGTTTGATTGTAGCAGAAGGCTCGGCTTGCAACTCGCCCCCGCCCCCTTATAAAGAGAAAAGCCGCCATCAAGGCGGCCTTCCCCAGGAGAAGCGACTCTAGCTCAGTTGCGCCAGAATCCCGTTCAGGCGACGAACGAAGCTGGCCGGGTCTTCCAGCTGGCCGCCTTCCGCCAACAATGCCTGCTCGAACAACAGGTTGGCCCAATCTGCGAAACGGGTATCGTCCGCTTCGTTTTTGAGGCGAGCCACCAGCGCATGCTGCGGATTGATCTCCAGCACCGGCTTGATGGACGGTGCATTCTGCCCGGCAGCCTTCAGCAGGCGCTCCAGATTGGCGCTCATATCCTGGGCGCCGGTCACCAGGCAAGCCGGCGAATCGGTCAAGCGATGCGTCACGCGCACCTCTTTGACCCGCTCGCCCAGCGTGGACTGGATTTTATCGGTCAGCGGCTTGAATTCGTCTTCGGCCTTTTTCTGCTGTTCTTTTTCAGCCTCGTCTTCCAGCTTGCCCAGGTCGAGATCGCCCTTGGCCACCGATTGCAGCTTCTTGCCTTCGAATTCCGGCAGGCTGCCCACCAGCCATTCATCCACGCGGTCGGCCAGCAGCAGCACTTCGATGCCCTTCTTGCGGAAGATCTCCAGGTGCGGGCTGTGCTTGGCGGCGGCAAACGAATCGGCGGTGATGTAGTA
>DAIDAS010000257.1 GCA_027310505.1 bacterium | reverse complement strand
GCCTTGTTGCTTTGCTGGTCAGTGAACTCGGTCCTCGATGAAAAGGTGAACGCCAAACAGGCGTATCTGGATCGAATTCATGCCCTTCAACAAACTGTGGCAGACCGTGTGGCTGAGGTGGATGGCATCAAGAAGAAGCTGGGGTCGCCTTAGAAAACGGAAAATAAAGCACGCTAAGCGAAAGCTCGATCATGCAGTTGGCAGGTCACGCCACAGGCGCATTTGAGGCGGAAACGGCCTGGCTACAACAATCTGCCAGCCCTTGTAAGATGCCGCATGCTTCTACCTGTCGAGCGCCTGAGCACCTCTCGCGCAAAACGGCCAAGTGTTTCTTCAACTGTAACAACGCTTCCACGCGGGCCTCTACTTGTTGGATATGGCCATCCAGTAGCGCATTGACCTCGCCGCAATCCTGATTCGGGTTATCTCGCAGGTCCAGCAATGCCTGGATTGCTCCCAGCGTCATGTCGAGCGAACGGCAATGGCGGATGAACTGCAAGCGCTCGACGTGAGCGTCACCGTATAGCCGGAAGTTGCCGCCGCTGCGCGCTGGCTTTGGCAATAGCCCCTCCTTCTCGTAATAGCGGATGGTGACGATCTCGCACCTTGTCCGCTTGGCAAGTTCACCAATCCTGATTTCCATATTTCATCCTCATTTAAAACTTGACTCTATAGTAGCTATAGGGTCTTTAATGAGCAATACAGAAATCTGCGTAAAGGAATTGTCATGAGCGAATGCGGTTCAAAGGGGTGCGGCTGCTCGACCGTGCCGATCAGTCAGCCCCCTGCGCAAGCCCAGCTAACGGCTGAATCGGCCCAAGCGGTCTACCGCATCGAGAACATGGATTGCCCCACGGAAGAGGCGCTGATCCGAAGCAAGCTAGCCGCGCTGCCGGGCGTGGTCGGGCTTGACTTCAACCTGATGCAGCGCACCTTGGCCGTGCGGCATGAACTGCCATCGTTGACTCCGGTTGAGCAAGCCTTGAAGGCCATCGGCATGCAGGCCGTGCGCATGGATAAAGCTTCTGACGAGCAGACGACCAAGCTGGTCATCGCCAAGATGGATTGTCCAACCGAAGAAGCGCTGATCCGCAACAAGCTTGCCACGGTAGCCGGGGTGACCAATCTCGATTTCAACCTGATGCAGCGCACCCTGTCCGTGCGCCATGCTGCCCACACCCTGCCGGAAGTATTGGCCGCGCTGAAATCTCTGAACTTCGAGGCGCAAGTGCTCAATGCGGAGGAAGCCAACGCCTCGCCGGCGATATCGACAGTCGCATCTACCAACTGGGGGCCGCTTGGCATCTCCTTGGCGGCTGCATTGGCTGCGGAAGCCGTCTACTGGTTCCACAACGGCAACCATTGGTCAGTCGTTGTTCTGGCGCTCGTCGCGATCTTCGCGGGCGGCCTTTCCACCTACAAGAAGGGCTGGATTGCGCTCAAGAACCGCAACCTCAACATGAACGCCCTGATGTCAATAGCCGTCACGGGCGCCATGTTGATCGGTCACTGGCCGGAAGCAGCGATGGTGATGGTGCTGTTTGCACTCGCTGAAGTGATCGAGGCAAAGTCGCTAGACCGTGCTCGCAACGCCATTCGTGGCCTGCTCGACCTTGCCCCGGAACAAGCCACGGTGCAGCAGCCGGATGGTTCGTGGCGCGAAGAGGATGCCAAGCAGGTCGCCATCGGCAGCCGGGTTCGGGTCAAGCCGGGTGAGCGTATCGCCCTCGATGGCGAAGTGCTGGAAGGACGCTCTACGGTCAACCAAGCGCCGATCACTGGTGAAAGCCTGCCAGTTGAAAAAGCGCCTGGTGATCTGGTGTTCGCCGCCACCATCAACGAATCCGGCTCGTTTGAGTATCGCGTTACGGCCACGGCCAGCAACTCCACATTGGCCCGCATTATCCACGCGGTGGAAGCTGCCCAAGGTAGCCGCGCACCTACTCAACGCTTTGTCGATCAGTTTGCACGCTGGTACACGCCAACCGTATTCGGTGTGGCGGTTGCGGTCGCACTGATTCCCCCGCTATTCATGGGCGCAGCGTGGCTGGACTGGATTTACCGCTCGCTGGTTTTGCTGGTCGTCGCCTGCCCGTGCGCGCTGGTAATCTCCACACCGGTCAGCATCGTTAGCGGCTTGGCGGCGGCGGCGCGGCACGGCATTCTTATCAAGGGTGGCGTCTATCTGGAAGAAGGCCGCAAGCTGCGCTGGCTGGCACTGGACAAGACCGGCACGATCACGCACGGCAAACCTGCGCAAACCGATTTCGTCGCGTGGGGCGATGCGCTACCAGCCAGCAGCCGAAGCATTGCCGCCAGTCTCGCGGCTCGCTCTGACCATCCCGTGTCCAAAGCCATAGCGCAGGCAGCGCATGCCGAAGGGGTTGCGCTACACGATGTTGCCGAGTTCGTTGCACTGCCCGGTCGTGGCGTGCGAGGCAGCATTGACGGTGTGACCTATCACCTTGGCAACCATCGGATGCTCGAAGAGCTGGGGCATTGTCCACCTGAATTGGAGCAGCGCATCGCTGCGATGGAGCGCGAAGGCAAAATTGTAGTGATCCTGGTGAGCACAAAGCGTGCGCAAGCCCTGATCGCGGTGGCAGACACCATCAAGGACAGCAGCAGGAGCGCTATCGGCGAGCTGCATGCGCTCGGCATCAACACCATGATGCTGACTGGCGACAACCCGCACACCGCGCAGGCAATTGCCACACAAGCCGGGATTGATCGGGCGCAGGGCAATTTGCTGCCAGAGGACAAACTGCGCGAGGTCGAACAACTGGCGCAGACTGGCAAGGTCGGGATGGTCGGCGACGGTATCAACGATGCCCCGGCGTTGGCACGTGCTGACATCGGATTTGCAATGGGGGCCGCTGGCACCGACACGGCCATTGAGACGGCGGACGTCGCCCTGATGGACGATGACTTGCGCAAGATTCCGACTTTTGTGCGCCTGTCACATGCGACGGCTCAGGTACTGATGCAAAACATCGTGCTGGCACTGGGCATTAAAGCGGTGTTTCTGGTACTCACCTTCACTGGTCACGCGACCATGTGGATGGCCGTGTTTGCCGACATGGGAGCCAGCTTGCTTGTCGTGGGCAATGGCTTGAGGCTGTTGCGCCGATGAACTGGAAATTCATTCTCTATGACTGGTATGGTCTGAACGTCGCGTTGTTCCAGGCTATCAGCGCGGGGACGCCTGCCACGCTGGGGCCGCTGGCGTGGTTCTTCAGCCTCGTAGGCAATTACTGGACAGCGCCCTTGACGCTGCTGGGTCTGTGGTGGTGGTCGAGGTCAGTAACCAATCCGGCCCGCGCTGATGCAGTTTGGCATCGGCTCATTGTTTTTGGCACCGCCTTCCTGCTGGCCTTGCTGGCCGCCACTGTCTTGAAGCTGTGGCTCGACTTCCCGCGTCCGCCCGCCGTCTTCGGCGAGCTAGTGCGCATCATCGGTGAGCATGAACGGCACTACAGCCTGCCCAGTGGGCATGCTACCTATTCGGCGTTAGTTATCGGCGCGCTTTGGCCTTTAGTGGGTCGCCGTGGCCGCGTCGGTTTGGTGCTTTATGCCGTCTCTTGGTCGGATGGTCGCGCATTGCTGCTGGAATGCACTTCCCGGCTGATGTGCTGGCGGGCTGGTGTCTAGGATTGGGCAGCACCGTTCTTGCCGGACGGCTGATACCGCTTGTCGCTCCCACGTGGCAGACGGCTCGCCGCACGTCGGCCTCGGTCTGGTATGTAGTGGCCGTTTGCGCCTTCATGGCCGACCAGTTCGCCAAGCTCGCTGTCGTCCGCACGTATGCCTATGGCGAACAGATCGAAGTCACGCCATTCTTCAATTTCGTCCATGTACTGAATCCGGGGGCTGCATTCAGCTTTCTGGCAGGTGCGGGCGGTTGGCAACGCTACTTCTTCATCGCCCTTGGTTTGGCAGTCTCGGCTTGGCTGGTACGCATGCTGAAACAGCGGTTGCCAAGCCTTGAAGCACTGGGATACAGCCTGATTCTCGGCGGGGCGCTTGGAAACGTCGCGGATCGCCTATTGCGCGGGCAGGTCGTGGACTTTCTCGACTTCCATTGGCGGCACTCGCACTGGCCTGCCTTCAATCTCGCTGATGTTGCCATCACCTCAGGGGCGGTCTTGCTCATCATAAACGGGCTGATCCAAGGCAGGGCGGTGGACGCAAAGCCAATTGAGTATTATAATCATTTACAATAAATTATTCTGACACTCTCCTATGCCTTGCCGAACACCTTATCGCTGGTTGATGGCGCTGTTGCTCGCGACTTATGCGCTTATCAGCGGGCCAGCACTCGCAGCCGACAGCACCGAAACCAAAGCCAAGCAAATTTGGCAGCTTCTGGACTATGTGGCTGTCGATTACGGCGGTGCAGTAGCCAATGGCACAGTGCTGAAGGCGTCGGAATACGCCGAGATGCAGGAGTTCGCTGCCACGGCCGAGCGTCAGTTGGGCGAACTACCGAGCCAGACCGTCAAGGAGCGCTTGCTGCAACAGGCCACGGAGCTTCGCCGCGCAGTAGCGAATAAAGCTGATCCAGCCATCGTGGCGCAACTGGCGCATGCGCTATCCAGCGCCGTGCAAAAAGCGTATCCATTCCCGGTGGCCCCAGCCGCCGTACCGGACTTGGCGCGGGGTGCGCAGTTGTTCCAGGCGCAATGCGCGGCCTGTCATGGCATGCAAGGGCACGGTGACGGCCCGTTGGCTACCTCCCTGAACCCCAAACCAACCGCGCTTGCCGAGCACTTACGGGCGCGGGAGCGCAGCTTGTTCGCACTACATCAAATCATCAGCAACGGCGTCCAAGGAACCGCCATGCAAGGCTTTGGCTCATTATCGGACGAGGATCGCTGGGCGCTGGCATTCTTTGTCGGTACGTTGCCCTATGTACAGAGCGACAAGACCGCTGGGGCGAAGCTTTGGCAAACGAATGGGCAAGCCCGTCAAACGGTTGCCAATCTGGAAGCATTGACGCAAACCTCCGAGCATGTCTTGGCGGACAAGCTGGATGAACCCTCAGCTAAAGCGCTGACTGCATATCTTCGCGCCAACCCGAGTGCGTTGGACGCAAACAAGCCGAAAGGCACGGCAATAGCCAAGGCCAAGCTTGGCGAGAGCGTGGTTGCATTGCAAAACGGGGATCGTGCGACCGCAGCCAAGTTGGCCTTGTCCGCTTACCTTGATGGTTTCGAGCCCGTTGAACCGGCGCTCGCCACCCGCAATCGCTCGTTGTTCGAGCAGATTGAAGCTGCAATGGTGTCCTACCGAGCATTGGTGGCAAATGGTACTGCCGCCGACGTGCAGGCTGCGCACCAACGGTTACATGGCTTGCTCGATGAGGCAGACAAAGTTCTTGCCCCTTCGGAGAACGATACCGTCGCGTCCTTTATCGGGGCATTGACTATTTTGCTGCGGGAGGGCTTAGAAGCATTGCTAGTGGTCGTCGCCATGCTGGCATTTCTCAAGAAGGCCGAACGCCGGGATGTCGTGGTCTATGTGCATGCAGGATGGATGGCCGCACTGGCGGCAGGTGGCATCACTTGGGGCGTGGCGACTTATTTGGTCGGCGTCAGCGGTGCGAGCCGGGAATTGACGGAAGGCTTTTCTTCACTGTTTGCGGCTGTGGTCCTGCTCGGTGTCGGAATGTGGATGCACCAAAAGAGCGTCGCCGGTCGCTGGCAGATTTATCTCAAGGAAAAACTATCCTCGGCGCTCAACAAGCGCACGGCGTGGTTCTTGTTCTCGCTGGCATTCGTCGCTGTGTACCGCGAGGTGTTTGAGACGGTACTGTTCTACGCCGCCCTTTGGACAGAGGGTAATGGATGGCCTCTGCTCGCTGGCCTGGGTACGGGCATGGCGCTTTTGGCATTGCTTGCAGTGTTACTGCTGCGCACCAGCGCGCGATTGCCGATCGGGCAGTTTTTTGCGGCGAGTTCCATGCTGGTAGCAGTGCTCGCGGTGATCCTGGCTGGCAAGGGCATTGCGGGTCTGCAAGAGGCCGGACTCCTGCATACCAGTCCGATTGCAATCCCTCGGATTGATTTGCTTGGCATCTATCCGTCGTGGCAAACGGTCCTGGCGCAGTTTGTCGTTCTACTCACCACTGTGGTGGCTTTCACCATCAATCTGCGTTCGACGCGACAGATGGCAACGCGGCGAAGCTGATTCAAGGCGCTTGCCTATCTCGCAAACAGTGTCAGTTTGAGCTATACCCTAACGCAACGTCAGGGGAGAGGCTGGAATCACGTCAGGATAGAGTCAAATATTCTATTTATTGACACAATCAATCAAGAGTAATAGATTTCAACTTGACACATCACCCTTGGAGACACTTTGTACGGTCAACGCATCGGCTACGTTCGCGTCAGCAGCTTCGACCAGAACCCGGAACGGCAATTGGAGGGGGTTCAGGTGGCGCGGGTGTTCACCGACAAGGCATCCGGCAAGGACACGCAGCGTCCCGAACTGGAAAGGTTGCTCGCCTTCGTGCGCGAAGGCGACACCGTGGTGGTTCACAGCATGGATCGGCTGGCGCGCAACCTGGATGACTTGCGCCGCGTCGTGCAGGGTCTGACCAAGCGCGGCGTGCGCATCGAATTCGTCAAGGAAAGTCTGGCCTTCACCGGCGAGGACTCGCCAATGGCGAATTTGATGTTGTCGGGGTCGTCTCAGAAAACGGAAAATAAAGCACGCTAAGCCAGTTGCAGCGGTCGCAGCGGCCTGAACTTGCCCGCGCCGATCTTGGCGCTGCTGCGCCAGAGGTAATCGCCGGTCAGGTTGATGTGCTCCCAGCCAAGCGGCGACAAGTACTGCAACAGCGCGTCATCGACGCCGTGACCGTTGCCACGCAGGGCGTGCGCTGCCCGTTCCAAATAGACCGTGTTCCACAAAACGACCGCCGCCGTCACCAGGTTGAGGCCGCTGGCCCGGTAGCGCTGCTGCTCGAAGCTGCGGTCGCGGATTTCACCCAGGCGGTTGAAGAACACAGCGCGGGCCAGTGCATTGCGCGCTTCGCCCTTGTTCAGTCCGGCGTGGACACGGCGGCGCAGTTCCACGCTTTGCAACCAGTCGAGAATGAATAGCGTGCGCTCGATGCGGCCCAGCTCGCGCAGGGCCATGGCCAGGCCGTTCTGGCGCGGGTAGCTGCCGAGCTTCCTGAGCATCAACGAGGCCGTCACCGTGCCCTGCTTGATCGAGGTGGCCAGCCGCAGGATTTCGTCCCAATGGGCGCTGACGTGCTTGATGTTGAGTGTGCCGCCGATCATCGGCTTGAGCGCGTCATAGGCGGTTTCGCCCTTGGGAATGTAGAGCTTGGTATCCCCAAGGTCGCGGATGCGCGGCGCGAAACGGAAGCCCAGCAGGTGCATCAGGGCGAAGACGTGATCGGTGAAGCCCGCCGTGTCGGTGTAGTGCTCCTCGATGCGCAGGTCGGACTCGTGGTACAACAGACCGTCGAGCACGTAGGTCGAATCGCGCACGCCGACATTGACCACCTTGGTGTGAAACGGCGCGTACTGGTCGGAGATGTGGGTGTAGAAAGTCCGCCCTGGGCTGCTGCCGTACTTCGGGTTGATGTGCCCGGTGCTTTCGGCCTTGTTGCCGGTTCTAAAATTCTGTCCGTCCGATGGTGAAGTGGTGCCGTCGCCCCAGTGCTCGGCGAAGGGATGCCGGAACTGGGCATTGACCAGCTCGGCCAGCGCCGCCGAATACGTTTCGTCGCGGGTATGCCAGGCTTGCAGCCAAGCGAGCTTGGCGTAGGTCGTGCCGGGGCACGACTCGGCCATCTTGGTCAGGCCCAGGTTGATCGCGTCGACCAGGATGGTGGTCAGCAGCAAGTTCTTGTCCTTGGCCAGGTCGCCCGATTTCAGGTGCGAGAAGTGGCGGGTGAAGCCCGTCCACTCATCGACTTCGAGCAAAAGTTCGGTGATCTTGACGTGCGGCAGGATCATCGCCG
>DAIDAS010000253.1 GCA_027310505.1 bacterium | reverse complement strand
ACGGCGACCTGGTGTTCTTCGGCGCCGACAAGGCCAAGGTGGTCAACGAAGCCTTGGGCGCCTTGCGTGCCAAGGTCGGCCACGAGAAGGGCCACGTTGACGGTCGTACCTGGGCACCGCTGTGGGTGGTCGATTTCCCGATGTTCGAGTACGACGAAGAAGCCGACCGCTGGGTCGCGCTGCACCATCCTTTCACCGCCCCCAAGGATGGCCACGAGGATTTTCTCGCCACCGACCCGGGCGTCTGCCTGTCCAAGGCCTACGACATGGTGCTGAACGGCTGGGAAGTGGGTGGCGGCTCCGTGCGTATTCACCGTCAGGAAGTCCAGTCCAAGGTGTTCGACGCGCTCAAGATCAGCAAGGAAGAGGCGCAGGAGAAGTTCGGCTTCCTGCTCGATGCCCTGCAGTATGGCGCACCGCCGCACGGCGGCCTGGCCTTCGGCCTTGATCGCCTGGTGACGCTGATGGCCGGTGCGGAATCCATCCGCGACGTCATCGCTTTCCCCAAGACCCAGCGCGCGCAGTGCCTGATGACCAAGGCGCCGAACGAGGTGGACGAGAAGCAGCTACGCGAGTTGCATATTCGCGTCCGCCAGCAGAACGCGGCGGCCTGATTCCCGTAGTGGGGGTGGTGCGTTAAGGGTCATGATTTGAGCGATGCCTTATAAGACGCCCGTTTCAGTCCTGGTGCTGATCCACACCCCCGATCTGAAAGTGCTGCTGCTGGATCGGGCCGATAGGCCCGGCTTCTGGCAGTCGGTCACGGGCAGCATCGAAGGCGATGAGACGCTGCGCGAAACGGCGATCCGCGAAGTGCAGGAAGAAACCGGCCTCGAGGCGGAGCGATTCCGGCTGGTGGACTGGCAGTTGTCCAATGTGTATGAAATCTACCCGCACTGGCGTCACCGTTACGCGCCGGGCGTCACGCAGAATACCGAACACGTGTTCGGACTGGAGTTGCCGGAACCGTTGCCGGTCACGCTCAACTCGCGCGAACATTTGCGCTACGAGTGGATCGACTGGCGCGACGCAGCAAAAAGGGTTTTTTCCTGGACCAATGTCGAAGCGTTGCGAACGCTCGGCGAGAAATACGGACAAATCCTGTAAGGTTGATATTTTTGATCTGAGCGCCCATATTTAAGCCATGACACAAACCGCCACCATCAAATTCGAAAAGTACCAGGCCGCGCAGGATGCCGACCTGCAGGAGCGCATCCTCGCCGCCAAGGCCAAGCTCGGCAAGCGGCTGGTGATTCTCGGGCATCATTACCAGCAGGAAGGCGTATACCGCCACGCCGACTACACCGGCGATTCGCTCAAGCTATCGCGTTATGCTGCGGAATCGGATGCGGAATACATCGTGTTCCTTGGTGTGCATTTCATGGCTGAGGTGGCGGACATCCTGTCGCGTCCCGATCAGATCGCCGTCCTGCCGGACATGGCTGCGGGATGTTCCATGGCTGACATGGCCAACCTGGCGAAGGTCGAGCGCTGCCGCCGCGAGTTGTCGGCGCATTACGATTTCGACGCAACATTCACCCCGGTGACCTACATCAACTCCGCCGCCGACCTGAAAGCCTTCTGCGGCGAACATGGCGGCATCGTCTGTACCTCCAGCAATGCCACGAAAATCGCCGATTGGGCGTTCAAGCAGCGCGAGAAGGTGTTGTTCTTCCCTGACCAGCACCTGGGCCGCTGGACGGGCCACAAGATGGGGATTCCGCTGGATCAGATGATGGTGTGGGACCCGGATCTGCCTTTGGGCGGCCTGACTAAGCAGCAGATCGACGATGCGAAAATCCTGCTGTGGAAAGGTCACTGCTCAGTGCACCAGATGTTCCGTGGATCGGACATCACGCGTTTCCGTGCCGAGCATCCGGATGGCAAGGTGATCGCGCACCCGGAATGCAATTACGAAGTGTGCAGCCTGTCGGACGATGTCGGTTCCACCGAATATATCCTCAAAACCGTGAGCGCGGCGCCGGCCGGAACCCACTGGCTGGTAGGCACCGAGCTCAATCTGGTCAATCGCCTGGCCGAGCGCATGAAGCCGGAAGGCAAGACCGTGCAGTTCATGTCGTCGATCGTGTGCGAATGCTCTACCATGGCACGCATCGACCCGCAGCATCTTGCATGGACGCTGGAGAACCTCGTCGAGGGCCACGTGGTCAACCGCATCCACGTGTCACCGCAGGAGACTGAACTTGCCAGGCTGGCGCTGAACAGGATGCTGGACGTTTCCTGACCGACCGTGATGGCAGCGTCGCATGAAAGCCTTGTTCCTGCTGATGCTGTTGTTAACGTCCGGCCAATGCTGGGCCGAATCCGAAATCACCGTCGAGCGCTCCAGCGATGGCATGATCCATGTGCAGGCGCAGGTGATTGCCCCGGCGCCCGCGGATGTGGTGTGGCAAACCTTGACTGACTACGAGCACCTCGCCATGTTCGTCCCTGATATGGCGATTAGCCGGGTCGTGAGCGCGCCGGGTGAGCCGTTAGTGGTGGAGCAGCAAGGTTCAACATCTTTCCTGTGGTTTTCCTTCCCGATCAAAGTGGTATTTGCCATCGACGTGGTTTCCGCGCGCGAGTTGCGTTTTCGCGCCATCGAAGGCAATCTGAACGACATGACCGGCACCTATCGGCTGGAGCAGACGTCTGCCGGCACGCGAATCCATTACGAAACCCGGTTCCGGCCGGATTTCTGGGTGCCGCCGCTCGTAAGTACAGGTATCATGCGGCGCGAGATCGCACGTCAATTCGACGGGCTGGTACAGGAAATTGTTCGCCGCAATACTAACCCGGCTTTACAAACCCACTGACATGCAACGAACCTTAAGAATTGCCACCTTCAACATCCACAAGGGTGTCACCAGTTTCAACGCACGCCTGGTATTGCATGAGCAGCGTGAACTGATTCGGCGCCTGCAGGCCGATATCGTGTTCCTGCAGGAAGTGCGCGGCGCTTACGAGCATCATCAGCGGCGTTTTTCGCAGTGGCCGGATGAATCCCAGCACGAGTTTCTGGCCGATTCCATCTGGCAGGATTTCGCTTACGGCAAGAATGCCGTGTATCCGGCAGGCCACCACGGCAATGCCGTGCTTTCCAAGTTTCCCATTGTCAAATGGGAAAACGTCGATATTTCCGCCCACAGCGCGGAACAGCGCGGCATGTTGCACTGCCAGATCCAGATTCCAGGCTGGGAGCGCGATCTGCATTGCATCTGCGTGCACCTTGGCCTGTTCGCCCGCTGGCGGCGCGGCCAGCTTCATGCGCTACGCGAGCGCATCGTCAGCCTGATGCCACCCCAAGCACCGCTCATTATCGCCGGTGATTTCAACGACTGGCGCGCCAAGGCCGGGCAGGTGCTGGCCGAAGGCATGCACTTGCGCGAGGTGTTCGAACAGGTCGGTGGCAAAACCGCACGCAGCTTTCCTTCGGTGCTGCCGTTGTTCCGGCTCGACCGCATTTACGTGCGTGGCTTCCATGTGCAGCATGCCGAGGTTCATGGCGGTGCGGCATTTGCCCGCGTTTCCGATCATGCCGCCCTGTCGGCGAACCTGACGAGGCTATGAGCGGATTCGTTGCCGGTAACCAGGTCAGCCTGCTACGCAACGGCACAGAGTATTTCCCTGCCTTGCAGCGGGCGATCGATGCCGCACAGTACGAAATCCATCTGCAAACCTATATTTACGAAGTCGATCTGGTCGGACGCGCCATCGCCGAGGCACTTAAGCGTGCAGCCGGGCGGGGTGTCAGCGTCTGCCTGTTGCTTGATGGGTTTGGCTGCAAGTCGATGCCAAGGGGCTTCGTGCTGGAATTGCAGGATGCCGGGGTCGAAGTGTTGTTCTATCGCCCCAAGGTATCGCCATGGACCCTGAAGCGTCGCCGGTTGCGGCGCCTGCATCGCAAGGTGGCGGTAGTTGATGGGCGGATTGCCTTCGTCGGCGGCATCAACATCATCGACGACATGAATGCGCCGG
>DAIDAS010000214.1 GCA_027310505.1 bacterium | reverse complement strand
CAGCCGCACCTTGTAGATGTTGGTGCCTGCACCGGTACTCTTCTCGACCTTGACTTCACGTACCTCGATCCCAAGGCCCTTGTTCTGGCGTTTCTTGTCGTTGCCGGCGATGGGCAGCGAGGTCGGCAGCAGTTCATACGGCTGCTTGACTTCCAGAATGGCGGTGCGGGTGAGGATGTCGCCTACGGTGTAACCAACATCGCGCGTCGGCTCGATGGTGCGTACGGTCACGCGCGGGTCGGATTCGCCGGATTCGTCGGCGTGAGCGGAAATCAGCCAGAGGCAGGGTAACGCGGCGAGCAATAGTCTGGATATTTTCATCATCAGGCAGCCACAAACTGGTAAAAGTATTCGGTCAGGTCATCCGGCTCGAACCCGTTCTCGATAAAGAGGGGCGGCATGTCGAAGCTCATGAACAGCTTTTCGAGCGCGACACGGCGTTCTTCGAACGATTGCAGGATGCGTTCGCGGTAGGATTTGCGCAGGAACAGCGTGCGGCGGGTGCCGGTTTCGCAGTCGGTGACGCTGGCGACGCCAAACTCCGGCAGGTTGCGATATTCGGCGCCGTCCCACAGCACCAGCGGCACGACCTGATGGCGCATCAGCGAACTCAGGGATTGCGCCAGGGCTTCCAGCGGCATGTGGAAATCGGAGATCAGCAACACCAGCGACTGTTCGCGCGACAGGAAACGGTTGACGTTGGCAAGGCCTCCGGCACCGACATGCGGCGGACGGTAGGTCGCCAGCCGTTCAGCCAGTTCAAAAGCACCATGTACCTTGACGCTGGAGGTGAACATGAAATCTTCGCGCACCTGTTCGTCGAAACCGATGAAGCCAAACGGATCGTTGACGCGGAAAGCGGAATAAGCCGCCGATGCCGTGATCTGGGAGGCGATTTCCAGTTTGCGCATCTGCCCGGCAAACCCCATGGACCCGGAGAGGTCGCAGGCTACCGTGACCGGCACCGAGCTTCTCTGGTTGAAGATCCGCACCCACACCTGATCGAACGGATCGCGCATCGTCTGCCGCAAGTCGATCCGGCGCGGATCAGGGTAGGCGATCAGCGGCGCGTGGCCGCGAAAATCCATCCCCAGTCCGCGCTGTGAACTGGCGTGCCGCCCCGGATGGCGGCCGCGCGAACGCCAGCCGATCTGGTAGCTGAACTCCTTGATCTGTTCCGGGATCATCAGGGCGCGGCGATGGCGTTGACGATGCCGGACAGCAGTTCGCGCGCGATTTCCGTGCGGCGCATTTCGTATACCGGGCTGAACACCAGACGGTGGGCGACGGTTTCGTGGAATACCGCATGGATGTCGGTCGGCAACACGGCCTGGCGTCCGTTGAGCCAGGCATTGACCCGTGCGGCGCGCAGCATCATGCTCATGCCGCGGGGGCTGGCGCCGGCCAGTACCAGGCGATTCATGTCCACGCCATCGATCTTCACGCCGTACTTTGCGGGCGACTTGGTCGCCAGCCAGAGTTCCAGCGCATACTTGCGCAGCGTAGGGCTGGCCTGTACGTGATCTTGCAGTTCCACGGAGATTTCGTTCAGCTTGTTGAAGTGCAGCACATCTGCTTGCACGTTTTCTACCAGCTTGTCGGCATTGTGGTAGCGCGTATCGAAAATCAGCGATTCCATGATGTCCGCATCGTTCGGCACCGCGATGGGGATTTCCATCATGAAGCGGTCGCGCGCGGCGGACGGGATTTCGAAGGTTTCTTCTTTTTCCACCTGGTTGCGGTCGGCAAACACCAGCATGTGGGGGAAGTGATGTTCCTTGTTGAAGGCCGAAAGCGTGCGTTCTGCCATCACCCGCAGCAACAGCGAGTGCACCTGTGGCCGGGCACGGTTGATTTCGTTGAAGAAAAACACCGCTAGATCTTCGCCGCAGCGCAGCAATGGGCCGGCATCGACATGCGGGCGGCCATCTTCGCCCAGGTAAGTGTGGTAAACGAGGTCGTTGGGCATCAGGTCGATGGTGCCTTCGATACGTTCATAGCCTCCACCGATGCCACGGGTGAAGGCACGCAGCAGCGTGGTCTTGCCAACGCCGACATCGCCTTCCAGCAGCACGTGGCCGCGCGCGAAAATTGCCGTGGTAATCAGGCGGACAGGGTCCTGCTGACCGACGACCACCTTGTTGATTTCGGATTCCAGCTTCAGCGCCTGATTGCGCCACTCAGAAAGTTGGGTGTCGGTGCTTGCCATCTTCATTGATCCCTTGGTTGATGTTGTCGAGGCGTGAAATTGGGCATCGCCATAAAGCTTATGGCTTGATTCTATCATCGCCAGGGCTGGGTTTATGTGTTGCTTTTGACGCAGTATGCCACAATGCATACTAACTAGTAAGTATTTTTATTGGTGTTGTGGATAAGTGTTCCCGGGATTGCTTGCGGGTAAAGCTCAGGAGGCCGAATCGATCAGGATTCTGGCCAGTTCCTTGGCATGCTCGACGGCTCCGGAGTCGCGCTGCATGTTCTCGGTTATGGCGGCACCTTCGATCACCATGGAGAGTTGCAGGGCCAGCGTTTCGGCATTCGTGATGCTGGCTTCGGCGGCGATGCCGGCCAGTGTGTTGCGCAGGGTTTGGGCGAATTCAACCGATGTCTGGTGAACCGGGTTTTCGGATTGTGGAAACTCGACCGACGCTTTCATGAAGGCGAAACCCTTGAATTCCGGGTCGGCGATCCAGTCCAGGACGGCATCGACCAGCGTGAACACTTTTTCCTTCGGAGCGTTGTCCGGTGGCGAGGCGCGTTCCGACAGGCGCTTCCACAGCTTGTCATCATACTGGCGCAGGTATTCGAGAATGAGTTGTTCCTTGGACTTGAAGTACTTGTACAGCGTCACCTTGGCGATGCCGGCTTCTGCCACGATGGTGTCCACGCTGGTGGCATTGATGCCGCGGCTGGAAAAGAGATCTGAAGCTACACCCAGTATGTATTCGCGCATTTGTGTTGCCATGGTTGGAGACTATCCTTTTTTCCACGTGACCGTGGTGTGTCCATTGACTGGCGGCATATAGCACTCGGTTGAGCGTGCCAGGTTGTACCAGTCCAGAAATGCCCGGATGTTTTCGCGGTCGGCTGCGGGATTATCCGGGGTGCGGAAGTTGATGATATTCATGTAGGCCGTCATTTGTCCGGGCGGGAGCACCAGCAATTGCGGGGCCGGGCACACGCCTTTCTCGATCTGCTCGTGCAGCACCAGGATCGCTTCCATCTCGCTCGGGCTTACGCCGGCAGGCATGGGCGCGAGCTTGCTGGAGGCCAAGGCGATATGGGAGGGCAGGGGGCGGGTATCCATGCCTGTGTGCAGGTGCCACACCATCGCTGTGGCAAAAATCCCCGCCGCAATACCGCCGGCGGCGAACCAGGCATATTTGCCACGGCCATGTTTTCCGTGTGACCGTGCGATGACGGCCTGTGCCGCCTTGGCGGCCTCGGTGAGCGGTCGCGTGGCAGGGTTGCGCAACTCTTCGACGATGGCGCCCTGCAGCAGGATCACCAGGTGGCTGGCGAGGATTTCCGGTTTTTCAATTCTGCCGGCCGTCGCGAGATCGGCCAGAAAGCGCTTGAGCTGGTTGCAGGAGTGCAAAAAGTGGCCTCGCTCGGGGTAGTTTTTCAGAAAAGACTCGCGAATCCCGGGTGCGGCAATCCAGTGCTCGGTCACGCTGAAAATGGCGACGAGTTTCTCGGACGGTGTCTTGCCGCCGCGCTCAATCATCCGGAAAAACCATTCGCTTTCAAGCGGGTTCATGCGTCAATCACTCCATACATACTGGTTAGTATGGTATGGCTAAATGTGCTTGAAGCGCAATAGATTTTTGAGGGTTGACGGATGGCGGCAGGGATGTCTGCCAGGCGATATCGTTGTTAACGTTCGTGCTGGCGGGGTGTTTCGGGCGACGCCGTGTCTTCGCGAGAGGCTGTAATGTTTTCGATGATGCGGCTCAGGACAATTGCTTGCGCGTTTGGTGACAAGCCATCCGTTCCCAGCTTTGCCAGCACTGCAGTGGTGACCAGGTTTCCGGTCCTGAGAGCCGCAACCACCATTGCGGCAATCACGTCATCCGTGGCTTTGCTCTGCAGCCTGTCGGCGATTTCAAGCCCTTTCGAATTGTTCAGCAGGTCCATCTTGACTTCATCGAGGGGCTCGCCCGTGGCAATACCTATCAACTCATGCACCACGCCAAGCTGCGCCATAGTCACGCTTCATGATCGCAGCGGCATAGGCATGATGAAAGGCATCAACGGCATCGTTCCACCCCGGTGTCTGACTTGAAGGGGGGGTGAATATTTTTGCATAGCACTCCGCCTGATCATCCAGTTTCAGGGTGTACCAATGGCCTTCATCATTGCAGGCGGAACCGTTTTGCTGGTCAGGATTTTCCATAAGTGTTTGTCCGGGCCGGATATGCCAGTATGTTGTGTGATCGTTCAGACGATCAGTGCCGCCGCAACATGCCGGCCTTCTGCCATCAGGATGTTGTAGGTGCGGCAGGCCGCTGCGGTAGTCATGCATTCGAGTCCGATCCCGGCCTCGGTCAGGGCGCGGCTCAGGCTTGGGTGGGCAAAGCGGTGCGTGGTACCTGTGCCGAGCAGAATGACTTCTGGCGCAAGTGCCGCCAGGCGTTCGAAATGCGCTTCGCTCAGGTCTTCGAAATTCGTTACGTTCCAGTCGGTGACGACCAGGTTGGGCAGCACGATCAGGCTGTGTTCGTAACGTGCTTCATTGACTTCTATCCAGCCGGTGCCATAGCCGGTGATGAGCTGATTGCCTGCCGATTGGGTGAGGTGGAGCTTCATGGGTGTATAGATGGGTACTTTCAAGTAAAATAGCACACTTTTATTTTGTTCCGGGCCCGATCGTGCAACCCATTCTCAAATCCGCCAAACTCAACAACGTCTGCTACGACATCCGTGGCCCGGTGTTGGCGCGAGCGCGAGAGATGGAGGATGAAGGCCATCGCATCATCAAGCTGAACATCGGCAACCCCGCACCGTTCGGTTTCGAGGCGCCGGAAGAGATCGTGCAGGATGTGATCCACAACCTGCCTGACGCTTCCGGCTACAGCGATTCCAAGGGCCTGTTTGCCGCGCGCAAGGCCATCGTGCATTACACCCAGCAGAAGAAGATCGCCGGGGTGCACATCGACGACGTCATCATCGGCAACGGTGTTTCCGAGCTGATCGTGATGGCGATGAACGCGTTGCTCAACAACGGCGACGAAATTCTGGTGCCGGCGCCGGATTATCCGTTGTGGACGGCTGCAGTCAGCCTGTCCGGCGGCACGCCGCGCCATTACCTGTGCGACGAGCAATCCGACTGGATGCCTGATCTGGCCGACATCGAGGCCAAGATCACGCCGACTACGCGCGGCATTGTCATCATCAACCCCAACAATCCGACCGGCGCGCTGTACCCTGAAGAGGTGTTGCTGGGCATTATCGACATCGCCCGCAAGCATGATCTGATCGTCTTTGCCGACGAGATCTACGACAAGGTGCTGTACGACGGCAATGAGCATACCTCGATCGCCTCGCTGGCCGACGACGTGCTGTTCGTGACCTTCAACGGCCTGTCGAAGAACTACCGTTCCTGTGGGTACCGTGCCGGCTGGCTGGTGGTGTCCGGCGAAAAACGACACGCCAAGGACTACATCGAAGGCCTCAACATGCTGGCGTCGATGCGCTTGTGCGCCAATGTGCCGGGGCAGTTTGCGATCCAGACCGCGCTGGGCGGCTACCAGAGCATCGTTGATCTGGTAGCGCCGACTGGCCGTTTGTGCCGTCAGCGCGACCTCGCCTGGAAGCTGCTGTCCGAGATCCCCGGTGTGAGTTGCTCCAAGCCCAAGGGGGCGATGTACCTGTTCCCGCGGCTGGATCCGAAAATTTACCCGATCGCCGATGACAAGGAATTCATCCTTGAACTGCTGGAACAGGAGCGCGTGCTGCTGGTGCAGGGGACTGGCTTCAACTGGCCGACGCCCGATCACTTCCGCGTGGTGTTCCTGCCTGGCACCGACGACCTGACCGAGGCGATCGGCCGCATCGCGCGGTTCCTGGAACAGTATCGCAAGCGTCACGGCGCATCCAAATAATAGTGAAAAGCGTAAAGAGAGCATGAAACCAATCAACGTAGGCCTGCTGGGCATTGGTACCGTCGGTGGCGGTACCTGGACCGTACTCACCCGTAACCAGGAAGAAATTACCCGCCGTGCGGGGCGTCCGATCCAGATCGTCAAGGTGGCGGATCGTGATGTTGCGCGCGCCAGGGAAATCACCAGCGGCAAGGTGGAAGTGACCGATGACGCTTTTTCGGTGGTGAACGACCCCAATATCGATATCGTGGTCGAACTGATCGGCGGCTACACCGTCGCCAAAGATCTGGTATTGAAGGCGATCGAGAACGGCAAGCATGTGGTGACTGCCAACAAGGCGCTGCTGGCCGTGCACGGTAACGAGATTTTTGCTGCCGCGCAGAAAAAGGGTGTGATGGTGGCATTCGAGGCTGCCGTAGCCGGAGGCATCCCCATCATCAAGGCGGTGCGTGAAGGCCTGGCTGCGAACCGCATCGAATGGATCGCCGGCATCATCAACGGCACAACCAATTTCATCCTCACCGAGATGCGCGAGAAGGGGCTGGATTTTGACGTGGTGCTGAAGGAAGCCCAGCGTCTGGGTTATGCCGAAGCCGACCCGACCTTCGACGTCGAGGGCATCGATGCCGCCCACAAGCTGATGATTCTGGCCGCGATCGGCTTCGGCATCCCCATGCAGTTCGACAAGGCGTACAC
>DAIDAS010000212.1 GCA_027310505.1 bacterium | reverse complement strand
GATATGAATAGCGGCTAGCTGAGAACCCAGCCATTTCGGGCAGGGTAATCCCATATTATTTCTGCAACAATCGACCCTTAGACTCTGGTCGAACACGACCTTACTGAAGATTCGCCGCACGGCCACAAACACCCGCGAACTGACATCGCCGACAAAACCGCGATGAAAATGACCGGGCCCGGGCTCACGGCGCTCGGGACAAGAGGCAAGCATGGCCGTGGCGCCTGTGGCAAGGCGTTTGCGCATGGCCCGCCAAGCACCGACAAGGTTCATTCCGAAAGCGTGCCTGATTGCACCGCGCCCATGCAGAAAGCACTTCAGGGGGATTCAACGTTTCAGTAGTCATGCCAAGCGAAGGCCGCAAAGTTTAACGGCGTCACCATGCGTACCTTCCATCCCCGCCTCAAATGATCAAAAAGGGTCTGGCGATGAATTTACCGATGCATGCACGCTTGAACAGAGTGGACGAGAATCCTACGGTCATGCGCTTGCTCAAATATACTCCGCCAGTCGATGAATCGGTGCGATGCCTGGCGGTGCTCGAGTTATTCCAGGAAAACTCCGACATCTTTGCAATCCCGGTAGTCAATCAAGACAACATCCCCACAGGCGTCGTCGATCGCCACTCTTTTGTCGAAAGCTTCAGCAAACCTTACACCAGAGAGATTTACGGCAAGAAGAGAATTTCCGATTTCATGACCAAATCCCCGATTATCGTCGACAAGGAAACCTCCATCGACGATATTGCCAGGATCATCATCGACGCCGGCATGCAACACATGGTGCGCGGATTCATTGCCACCGACAACGGGCGATACATAGGAATCGCAAATGGTCATGACCTGTTGAACGAAATCACCCAGCGCAAGCAGGCCAATCTTTTCTATCTCGCCCATTACGACCAGCTGACCAAGCTGCCCAACCGCATTCTCTTTCTGGACAGGCTGACCATGGCGATCGCTGAATCGAATCGTCAGAAAGCCCAGGTAGGGCTGCTGTTCATCGACCTGGACAACTTCAAGCATTTCAACGACTCGATGGGGCACGGGTTCGGGGACAGGCTGCTATCGACGGTAGCGGCTCGCCTGTCAGGTTGCGCACGGGAAAGCGACACGGTCGCACGCCTGTCAGGCGATGAATTCACCATCATGCTGGAAAACGTGAACTCTCAGGACGACCTGGACATCCTGTGCAACCGCATTGTCGAATCAATGAGGCAGCCCTTGCAGATCATGGGGCGCGAAGTATTCATCACCGCCAGCATAGGCACGGCGCTATGCCCTGACGATGACGACGATCCGGCAGGCCTGCTGGTGAAAGCCGATGCCGCCATGTATGAAGCCAAGCGCAGTGGCCGCAACACTTATCGGCATTACGTTGCGGGCATGAATTTATATTCGTTCGACCGCATGTCGCTTGAAACCGACATGCGCATGGCATTGGAACGTAATGAATTCGAGTTGTTTTACCAACCCCAGGTGTTGATTTCCACCGGAAAAATAGTCGGCAACGAAGCATTGATCAGGTGGCGACATCCGGAACGCGGACTGCTTTCCCCAGTCCACTTCATCGAAATCGCAGAAGAAACCGGGCTGATCGTACCCATCGGCAAATGGGTACTGAAAGAGGCCTGTCGACAGCACATAGCCTGGATGGAAAACGGCATGCAGCCAATGACCATGTCGGTCAACATTTCGGCGATGCAGTTCTACCAGACGGAATTCAGCGCGATGGTGCGCTCCATCATCGCCGAAAGCGGCATGCAGCCGATGTATCTTGAGCTCGAACTCACCGAAAGCCTGTTCATGCATGACGTGGATGCCGTCCTTAAAACATTGCGCGAATTGCATGAGTTAGGCGTAAAACTGGCCATTGATGATTTTGGAACCGGCTATTCGAATCTGAGTTACCTCAGAAGATTCCCAATCGACCGGCTCAAGGTCGATCAGTCCTTCATCCGTCACATAGAACGGGAACCCGTAAACGTCGAGATTGTGAGAGCCATTGCCGCGCTAGGAAAAAGCATGTCGCTGGAATTAGTCGCCGAAGGGGTCGAAACCGACAGCGAACTGGCTCTGGCACACTCCAGCGGTTGCGAGTTTGTTCAAGGGTACCGGTTTTCAAAACCACTGCCGGCCGCCCAGCTTGAGTCGTGGGTAAAAGAGAATAGGCTGAATCCGGACTACCCCACTGATTATTCACGCTAAAAACCGTCTGGCGCCAAGCCAGAATAGCTTAAGTGCCCAGCATTACATGAATGCTGGGCCTCCACAATAATATCGTTACTGTCATATTTTCTTCACGACGACTCCATATTTTCTTCATAGCAGTTCCATACACTCATTGATGGATTCCCCCCGAAAACATGGGAGACGTGGCCATGCATGGTCAACGCGACGTTGCAGAGCAATCGGAAAGCAGTGATCTGCCGGCTTACGCCGGGCTGCTGCATGAACTTCAGGAGTTGCAGCGGGACTTGGTCACCCTTGAAGCGGAATCGATCGAAACCCTAAAGCAGGTAGATGTGAATCATCTGACCAGCGCCACCAATCTGGTTCGTTACCTCGGCCTGCGGCGGCGAGATATGCGCCCCCTCCAGAAAAAGCTGGCTGCGGTGGGATTATCTTCATTAGGGCGTGCGGAATCACACGTCCTCAGCAACCTGCACTCCATTATCACGCTATTGCAGCGCGCACTGGATATTCCTCCGCAAGACCATCCGACTCCTGCGATTTCCCAGCCCCTGCCAGCGTCCGATCTGCTGCAGACCAACACTGGCAACCTGCTCGGCAACGCGCCGTCACATCGTCAGGCACGCATCATGGTGACGATGCCCGGCGAGTGCGTAGATGATTACACGCTCATCAAAAAGTTTTTGCAGCATGGCATGGACTGCGCCCGTATCAATTGCGCCCATGACAGCCCGGAAGTCTGGGAACGCATGATCCGGCAAATCAGGCAGGCATCACGCGAAACCGGGCGCCATTGCCGCATCCTGATGGATTTGGGCGGCCCCAAGCTGCGCACTGGCGAGATCGCGCCTGGACCAGCGGTTCTAAAATGGCGGCCACAACGCGACGCTTATGGCCATGTCACGGCACCCGCTCGCATCTGGTTGCACCCGGACAACGAAATGTTCTCATGTCCGGCTCCCGCCGATGCCTGCCTGCCGATACAGGGGGACTGGCTGGCCCAGGCCACAGGGCACGACAGGATAGAGTTCACAGACGCGCGCGGAGCTTTGCGTAGCCTGCAACTGCTAGAGCAGGTTGGCAACGGGTTCTGGGCCGAAGCTAGCCAGACTGCCTATGTCACGCCGGGGCTGGAGCTGCATTTGCTGCGGGTGCCCGCGTCGGGGCATCCCCGCCGAGTCGGCAGCGTCGGGCTGGTGGGCGCACTGCCCCGCCAACTCGAGCCCATCCGGCTCCAGCGCGGTGACACGCTCACCCTCACGCGCGAAGCGATCCCCGGGCGGCCGGCGCAGTTGGACGAAAGCGGGCGGCTGTTGCAGTCCGCCGTCATCAGCTGCTCGCTACCGGAAGTGTTCGACAGCGTCAAACCTGGCGAACGCCTGCTGATCGACGATGGCCGGATCGGTGGAGTCATCCACAGCGTCACACCCAACGAAATCATCGTCGAGATTACCCAGGCCCGCGATGGCGGGGAGAAACTGCTGGCCGACAAGGGCATCAATCTGCCTGACAGTCGACTTGAACTCAACGGCATGACCGCACAAGATGCCGAACACCTGGAGTTTATTGCCCGCCATGCCGACATGATCGGGCTGTCCTTCGTGCGCCGGCAGACCGATATTCTGATGCTGCAGCGGCACCTCAAGCGGCTTGACGCTTCCAATCTGGGAATCGTGCTGAAAATAGAAACCCGTGCCGCATTCGAGTGCCTGCCCGAGTTACTGTTTGCACTGCTGCGCTGGCCCACGGTCGGAGTCATGATTGCACGTGGCGACCTGGCAGTAGAGTGTGGCTATGAGCGGCTGGCCGAATTGCAGGAAGAGATCCTGTGGTTAGCCGAAGCAGCACACTTGCCGGTGATCTGGGCCACCCAGGTACTGGAAGGCCTGACCAAAAATGGCAAGCCAAGTCGCGCCGAAATTACCGATGCCGCCATGAGCGAACGCGCCGAGTGCGTCATGCTCAACAAGGGACCGCACATTATCGAGGCCATCGACACGCTGGACGACATCCTGCAGCGCATGCAAGGTCACCAGCAAAAGAAAAGCGCGTTACTCCGGCGCCTGCATTGGTAAATTAACCATACGTAACGCCACCCGCGTGGACAGGCGTCTGAAAATGACGACACCACCCGGGGCAGGCTATCCACAAAAAACAATAATCCCAATACAAAACAACCAACTATCTACCTGGAACGAATTGTGCATTAGTGTTAATGCAACACTCATAGCAATAAGGTAGCTAAAGGAGTTGGTTATGAAAAAGATACGGTTTTCATTGATAGCAATCGCCATCGGTATCTGTGGCACAACTGGCGCTTATGCCCACGACTCGGTAGGTTTCAGCTTGAACATCGGTTCGCCCGGATACTATTACGACCCACCTGTGTACTACGCGCCGCCGCCTGTCTATTACGCAAGGCCGCCGGTATACATCCCTCCTGCGCCCGTTTACTTCGAGCCGTATGGTCCCAGAGTCTATTTCAGGAATGACGATTGGCGGTTCCGCCACGGCCCCCATGGCTGGGGGAGGCATCACAGACATGACGATGACGACGACGATTAAGTTCAATACGCCAAAATGCGCTCATTTCAGTAAAAAACTGCAATAAGCCTTGCCGAATGATTTGTCTCAATTTGGATACATAAAAAATTACTGCAAATTCATATCACTAAATCATTATGAAAATTATTTGTCGTCAAATGGAGACACATAATTAATGTGAATTGATTTGGCTCACTGAATAACCATTCTATAAATCAACATATTAATCATTTGGCATAGTTAATGCTTGCCACAACCATGCTTGTCACCAAACTTTAATTTTCACAATGATGTACCCGGATAAACTGCCTTCTGGCAACCAGCATCCGGGTTGATAAAACCCCCGTCAGTTGGCGGAGTACCTATAAATTCTATCTACAAGGAAATCACGATGAATCAAACCAAAATCGCGGCCGCAGTTGCAATCGCTGGCCTGGGTATCGCTGGCATCAGCTTTGCGGCGGATAGTACTTCAACCTCCACCACGGGCACGACAAGCACAACAACTACGACCACTGTCATTACCGCTCCCACGACAAAACAGCCCTTGGATCAAGGGATCAAGAGCGTCGATAAAAATCTGAAAAGGGACCCCGACAATAAGGGCCTGCAGAATGCCGCGGAAAGACTGAGAAGGAATCAGGAGCGGATTGAGTTGAAGCGTGCTGAAAAGCTGGATCATGTTGAAAAAGCTGATCATATCGAAAAGACGGAACGCATCGAGAAAACCGAACGCATTGAGAAGGCTGAACGTATCGAGAAGGCCGAACGTCCAGAAAAGGTTGAGCGCCCCGAGAAGGTTGAGCGCCCTGAGAAGATTGAGCGCATCGAAAGAGTCGAGCGTCCCGAGAAAGCCGGACGTCCCGATTAAAAGTTAGTCCAGGCCGTTAATCCACTGAACCAGAATCAATATGAAAACTACAATGAAGATAAAAACCCTAGTTACCACCATTGTCATGACTGGCCTGTTCGGGCTATCCCTCCAGTCGGCACTGGCTGATGAGGCCGGTACCTTTACCCTGACCACGGGTTTTGACTACAGCTCAGGCAAATACGGCAGCAACGAGAAAACGAATATCACGTCCGTGCCCGTGATTGCCAAGTATGAGCTTGATCGCTGGGTGCTCAAGCTGACCGTGCCTTATGTCACGATTACCGGCCCGGGCAACGTTTCGCCCGGCATTGGTAAATTCAGAGACACCACCACGACCAGACGCACCACCGAGTCGGGGCTGGGGGATATCGTGGCCGGCGCCACCTACAACCTTTACGGCGGCAGCGACAGCATGCCGGTGATCGACCTGACCGGCAAAGTGAAGTTTGGTACCGCCGACAAGGACAAGGGCCTGGGCACGGGTGAAAACGACTACACCGCCCAGATTGACCTGTACAAGAGCTTTGGCAATTTCACGGCCCTGGGTACCGTGGGTTATCGCGTCTATGGCGACACCAGTGCCGCCCCGCTCGATAACGTCTTCTTCGGCTCGGTGGGGGGGACCTACAAGCTGGCGCCAAGCACCAGCGCGGGGCTCATTTACGATTACCGCCCCTCCATCACGCCGACCGGTTCGGAAGTGAGCGAAATGATGGCCTTTGTGAATCATAAGATCAGCGCCAACTGGAAGG
>DAIDAS010000194.1 GCA_027310505.1 bacterium | reverse complement strand
TGACTGAAGCCGCGCAGCTGGTGCAGCAGGGCGTGAAGGAAATCACCCTGCTGGGGCAGAACGTCAACGCCTATCGCGGTGCCATGGGCAATGGCGAAACCGCCGACCTGGGACTGCTGCTGGAATACCTGCACGAGATTCCAGGCATCGAGCGCCTGCGCTACACTACCTCGCATCCCAACGAGATGACGCCGGCGTTGATCGAAGCCTACGCCAAGCTGCCAAAATTGGTCTCCCACCTGCACTTGCCCGTGCAGGCCGGTTCCGACCGCATCCTGATGGCGATGAAGCGCAACTACACCGCGCTGCAGTACAAGTCGGTGATTCGCAAGCTGCGCGCGGCACGTCCCGACCTGCACCTCTCCTCGGACTTCATCATCGGCTTCCCCGGCGAAACCGATGCCGATTTCGAAGCCACCATGAAGCTGATCGAGGATGTCGGCTTCGACTACAGCTTCAGCTTCATCTACAGCCCGCGTCCGGGCACTGGCGCTTCCTACCTGGAAGACGATACACCGCAGGAAATCAAGGCGGCACGTCTGGAGCGGCTGCAAGCCTTGCTGGAAAAACAAGGCTTCGAAAACAGCCGGAAAATGGTCGGAACGACCCAAAGAGTGCTGGTCGAAGGCCATTCCAGAAAAGATGCCGGCCAGCTGGCCGGCCGCACCGACAATAACCGCATCGTCAATTTTGACGGCCCGGCAGAACTGATCAACCAGTTCACCACCGTCAGGATTACCGAAGCGCTGCCTCATAGCCTGCGCGGCGAAATGGTTCTCTGATCGTGGAAGTCAATTTCGCTCCCGAAGACAACCTTCGCCTCGCCAACCTCTGCGGTGCGCTGGACGAAAACCTCAAGCAGATCGAAGACGCGCTGGAAGTCGGCATCGCCCGCCGCGGCGGCCATTTCCGCCTGTCAGGCGAGACGCACAACATGCGGCTGGCGGCACAATTGCTACAGGATTTCTATGAGCGGGCAAAGAAACCGATCAGCCTGGAAGACGTGCAACTGGGGCTGGTGGAGGTCGGCAAGCTAAGCGCCGAATCGGTCACCACCGCCTCGATGCCGGTGCTGATGACGCGCCGCTCGGACCTGCACGGCCGCACGCCGCGCCAGATCGAGTATCTGCAGCAGATTCAGGAATACGACATCACCTTTGGCATCGGCCCCGCCGGTACCGGCAAGACCTACCTGGCGGTCGCCAGCGCGGTGGATGCACTGACGCGCGACCGGGTAAAACGCATTGTGCTGGTACGCCCGGCGGTGGAGGCGGGCGAACGGCTGGGTTTCCTGCCCGGCGATCTGGCGCAGAAGGTCGACCCTTACCTGCGCCCGCTATATGATGCGCTGTACGACCTGATGGGCTTCGACACCGTGCACAAGATGTTCGAGCGCAACGCCATCGAGGTGGCGCCGCTGGCCTACATGCGCGGGCGCACCCTGAACCAGAGCTTCATCATCCTGGACGAGGCGCAGAACACCACACCGGAACAGATGAAGATGTTCCTGACACGCATCGGGTTCGGCACCAAGGCCGTCATCACCGGCGACGTGACCCAGATCGACCTGGCGCGCGGCCAGAAGAGCGGCCTGGTGGAGGCACAGAAAATCCTCAAGGATGTGCGCGGCATCGCCATGACACAATTCCTGTCACAAGACGTGGTACGCCACCCGCTGGTGCAGAAAATCATCAACGCCTACGAGCAGTACGAGCAACAGGCAGAAAACGGCCGTCCATGAAGCCCACGCTGAGCCTGGCTGTGCAATACGCCACCAAGCCGGAAAATGCCCCGACCCGGCACCAGTTCAAGAAATGGGCGCAGGCGGCGCTGGAACAGGACGCCGAAATCACCTTGCGCCTGGTCGGCGCCGAGGAAGGCCGCGAACTGAACCGCACCTACCGCAGCAAGGATTACGCCACCAACGTGCTCACCTTCCCGCTCATGCACGAGCCGCTGCTGATGGGCGATATCGTGCTGTGTGCACCTGTCGTTGAGAAAGAAGCTGCCGAACAGGGCATTTCGGTTGAAGCGCACTACGCCCACCTGACCGTACAT
>DAIDAS010000133.1 GCA_027310505.1 bacterium | reverse complement strand
GTGTAAAAGGTCGCAAGCACCAAGCCCGGATAGAAGTTGGCGGCACTTTGAATCGTCAGCATGGACAGCATGGTGATCAAACCGACTCCGGCGGCGAGACCGACTGAAGCCAAAAGCACGTGACGATGCTTTTTAAAAATGGGGGTGTAGCTCAACAGATACACAACTAGCGGCACGCTCAACGCGAAAAGCCGGATCATCCAAATCATTGCATGATCAGCCTCGGGAACGAATCTCAAATCGAGAAGGCCGTAAATAAGGTATACGACTGTCCCAACGATGATAGCGGTGCGCCCCTGGGCACGGTCACGCGCGAAGGAGGCTGCAAGATAGTCCGCTTCAAGTTTATGATCCCTGAAGCCGAGCGTGATGGGGTGCATTGTTGTCATGGCTTAATGTAATTTCATCGCATGAGCGGTTTTTATGCAAGCTGGGCGATTTTCCTTCCAAAGGAAAAGACACATCTCACGAATGACTTTTAATGGCCGGTACTCATCAAAAAAAGTACATACTGGATTTGTGCATTGTTGTAAATCATGGACATGAAGGCGTACTCATTGAAGTAGCTTGATGCGTGCCTGATTCTTTATGGTTGAATGAATGAGGGCTTTTGGTCGACAATCGCCCTTGCCCATCGTCCCACCAGCGTCCGTTTCCAAGCCAATAGCGGTCATTCATCTTCATCTGAATAAAAAGCCCACTGCAACCAGGACAAATCCGACTACCAAGGCTCCGATTACCCGCCATACGGGCGAGGGCCTCGTCAGCAATAGAGCACCCCCCCCTGCGCCAGCAGGTATCTGAAACGGAAGCTACGCTCTCGGCAGAATGCCAAGTAAAGACCATTCAGAGCAAATCCTAGCATTCAAACTCAGAATGGGGTTGTCGGCACCGTTACGGGGGGTATGATGGGGTCTTACCCCCTAGTCAGCCAGGCAGATCATGCCCAAGTCCGCAGCACCGTGGATGTCCTCCATTCAGCATGGAAACAAATTCTGTACCCAGTGCAAGAGTTCATGCCCAACCGCTGGAGGCGTTCAAGTGATCTCCGTAGATAAAATGCACCAGCGCTGGATTTGCAAGTCGTGCAAAGACCGCCATCCTGAAATCTTGCAGACGGCAGTCCCTACTTAAATGAAACCCGAAGATTCCACTCGACCAGCGGCTTAGATGGCTCAGGACAACAACATCATGCTCGATCAGGAAGAAAATCCATGAACGCGAATAATGCCAACCCGGAAGATGAAGTCATGTGCCATTGCAGCGGCACAACGCGTGGCAATATTCAAACCCTGTTCGAGCAAGGCATGAGTATGGATGCTATTTCCAGATGGACCGGTGCCATCTCGGGCTGTGGTGGCTGCGAGTGGGATATTGCACAGCTCCTGAATGACCTTGCCGAACGACAGACATAGCTCGCACGCCCCCTCTGGCCTGAACAGCAGGCAATCATCCAATCTCAAATAACTGCTTAATGGCCGAAAACGTCCGTTCATATTACGCACATGCCCGGCCATCAAGATGGCTACTACGATTTTGGCGTGACCTTAAAACGGCAGACGTTTCCCCCGCTCGCCATGCACTCCATATGATCGATCTTGCCATCAGTAAATGTGGACATCATTGCCAGGTCAAATTGACATATCTCTGGATTTTTGACGGCAAGGTTATGAAAAACACAGTTATCGGCTTCAATCGTGGGGGCTCCATCTGGGCGGCAGACCAGTTATTGCGAAAGGTACTGCCGAATATGCGTTTCCGCTGGATCAGTTGAAATCGCAAGCGGATGTACTGCAATTTGCTGCCGGACTGGAAAAGGGTGCTGCCAGTGCTTACCTGGGCGCGTTACCGAAGTTCCACAACAAGGAATTAACCACGGCCGCCGGGAGTATTCTAGGCGATGAAACGATGCACTGGGCAATTCTGTTAAGCGCACTGGGAGAAGATCCGGTACCGGCGGCATTTATTGGCTAAGGCAGGCTGAAGGCCAGCAACGTCGTGACGATCACCCTGCCTTTCGGACGATGGCGGTCACTACCAACCCTGGGGCATCGATTAGGCGCGACCCTTTCCACAGCTTTCTGATCCAAAACGCGCCACCCTGATCCGGCTTGTTACACATTGTTACAACATTGCCTGATTCCGAAATATTTGATTTACATTCGGATGCTCTAATACTCACCATCATGTGTTAACCCAATTTCACATGCGATCTGTGCTTTATCTCCTACTCCCTACTCAGGCGGGATTTTTCCCGCCTCTTTTTTTCTTATTTGCCCGTATAACAGGCATAGCCAAACACCATAGTAGTTTGGTACCATAACACTTTATTGTTTGGCTCCATAATATTTGATGCCTTAGCTCTTGTTAATTCATAATCACTCTCAACTTTACTGTTAAGCCACTCCCAAACCGATCAGGCATCTCCCCTTTGATGCTCCCTCCACTGAATCGATTTGGCGAGTGGCCCCTTTTTAATCACTTATCTTTTTATGATGACGACTACCACCGCAATTATTAAAGCCCTTGCCTCCGGAGAAAAATCCCGCTCCCAGATTGTTCATGAGTTAGCGCTGTCACCGCCCCTGGTTACAGGCGCGCTGGTAACCATGGTGAACACTGGTCAGGTTGTTGTGTCTGGCAAAACGCGTATTAACGGAAAAACTGTTGCTGTGTATGGGCTCCCCAAACAGCAGCCAGTCCCAAGAGAAACCTCTCACGCCCGATTGGTTTCACATCAGGATACATCGGTCGCTGAACTGCCCGACTCAACGCTCTATGGGGTATGGGGCGGCTATTACCCAATTGATGTTCAAACTTCAAAGAACCTCGACATCAGGGTACATACCGAGAGATAGTATTTAGGCAGGCCCGAAATGACGTGGTAAGACAGACTTTGTTGCAGCCGGCGTGCCTGGCGTCGTAGCACCCAAGGTTTTCTTAAAAAAACTCCAAAGCAGTTTTTGTAAGGACCAAGAAAGTTACCCGGCGTATGTTCTACCGTTGCCAAAACCCATTAACTTAACCAGATTGCCGGCTTAAATAGCCAGCACAGGCCCGCTGTAGTGTCAGATCAAAGCAATAGATTACATTTATGCTAAAAATCCCAGGAGTACTGCGCCGGGTTGGCCCGGGCCTAGTTACCGGTGCTGCCGACGACGATCCCAGCGGCATTGCAACGTACTCTCAGGCGGGTGCACAACTAGGATTGCATAGCCTGTGGAGTGTAGTGTTTGCATGGCCTTTGGTAGTCGCAGTACAAGCCATTTGTGCGCGCATCGGCGTGGTCACGGATCAGGGATTGGCGGCCAATATGCACAAAAACCTCCCCAGGCCATTGCTTCTGATCATGGTCGGCGCCCTGCTGGTAGCCAATACACTCAACATTGCCGCAGACTTGGCTGCAATCGGTGATGCAATACAACTGCTTGTTGGCGGCCCTCAGCATATTTATTCACTTGGCGCCGGGCTACTGTGCGTTTTTCTTCAGGTGCAGGTGCCTTATGAACGCTATATCAGGGTATTGAAATGGCTAACCCTCTCGTTACTTGCTTATGCCGGAGTGATATTTACTGTACATATCCCCTGGCAGGAGGTCATACGCGACGCATTCCTGCCAAAAATCCAGTGGTCGTCCGAGTATGTCAGTATGGTTGTAGCCATTTTCGGCACCACCATCAGTCCTTACTTGTTTTTTTGGCAAACCGCCCATGAGATAGAAGAGCGAAAGGTCAGGCGCCACTCCAAATCGGCAACTACCAGGCATCTGGTTAGGGAATTACGGCGGGTGCGTCATGAGACCGCTTTCGGCATGGCCGTTTCCTGCACGATTGCATTCTTTATCATGCTTACAACCGCAGTGACCCTGCATGTTTCAGGTGTAACCGACATTCAGACCACGCGCCAGGCGGCAGAAGCATTAAAGCCGGTGGTGGGATCATTTGCATTTCTGCTGTTTTCACTTGGCATCATTGGCAGTGGCTTGCTTGCCGTTCCCGTGCTTGCAGGCTCCGCCGCCTATGCCGTGGCAGAGTCACTTGAACGGCCGAGCGGCTTATCCCTTCAGCCCGCAGAGGCGCGTACCTTTTACGCCGTCATTACTGTCGCCACGATCGGAGGCGCGGCTCTTGATTTCACGGCAATTGATCCAATAAAAGCACTTTATTGGAGTGCGATTGTGAACGGGATTGTTGCCGTGCCGCTCCTGTTTATCATTCTTTGGCTGGCGGGGCTGCCCAGAGTTCTTGGCGATTTTGTCATCAAGGGTCGCCTACGCCTCCTCGGTATTGCCGCGGCTACGGTAATGGCGATCTGTGCAATTTCAATGCTTGTATTAACGATTCAAACTTGAGCCCTCAGATGGCCAAATCCTTGGGCAGCCTGCCCTGGAACAGCCAGAGGCCATCTTCCGGAAGATGGCCCGCCAAACAATCAGCCACGCAATTGCTTCGTTATCGCAGAAACTCTTTCGCCGAAGAGCCTTGCTGTTTCCAGATCCCCAGGGAACAGTTCATCGACACCGGCATCGGACGGCGTTTGCATCATGGCGCCCGAGAATGAACCCACAAAGTTAATGTCATTGCGCTGCGCAGCCTTGCTGTTGGACGGCATCAACCCTGTACCCACCCAAATGCCACTGTGTTGCATGGCAAAAGTAAAGAGGTATTGCAGCGTGGCCAACTTATCACCGTTCATCGTCGCCGAGTTGGTGAACCCGCCAAATACCTTATCTTTCCACGCCTGTGTAAACCACCTTCTGGATGAATCATCGGCAAATTTCTTGAACTGCCAACTGACCGATCCCATATAGGTCGGCGACCCCATAACGATGGCGTCGGCTGCATCCAGTGCCTCCCAACTCTTGTCGTCCAGATTGCCTTGGGCATCGATTGCCACCAATTCCGCATTGGCTCCTTTTGCGATTGCCTCAGCCTGCTTTTGGGTGTGACCATACCCACTGTGGTATACCACGACGACTTTTGTCATTCTGATTCTCCTTAGGAACTAGGTAGATTGAAGCGTTAAAACCATACTGCTGATTGAGTAAAATGAGTCAGACCAATCGACCGTTTGATAG
>DAIDAS010000117.1 GCA_027310505.1 bacterium | reverse complement strand
GCCTTTGCCATGCATCAGCAAACCCGATGCCCAGCTGCCGTGAAATGCCATCGCCACCTTGCCTTCCGTGAACAGGCGGATGCCTTCATCGTAATTGGTGTTCATATAGTCGTCCTGGACATAGCCACGCTCTGCCATCAGCAGGATCTTCGCGAAGATGTCAGCTGTCTGCGGTGTGTTCAGATCCAGCGTTCCGTCGGCAATCATCTCCTTCCATGCGGGTTGCTGTGCCACCACGTTGTTGGCAAAGCCGGAGCTGAACGGCCCGTTACCCAGCATGTTGGGAAAGCCGCCGTTCCACATGATGGGGGTGTAACCAGCCCGCTTGAGTTGTGCGCAAACAGCCAGGAACTCTTCAAAATTAGCCGGCAATTTCGTGATGCCGGCATTCGCGAACATTGTCTTGTTGTAATAAATCAGTGTGGTGGCTACTCCGCCGGCGATCCCGAAATGCTTGTGCCTATGTGAACTCCAGTCGCCCTTGAGGCTGTCGAGCATATTGCCCCAGGCTTCAGTTCCGCCAAGGTCTGCCAGCGTGCCTTGCTCCGCCAGCCCGGTCGCATAGGCGTTCGGGTTGATCGACATCAAGTCGGGCAGATGGCCCGAGGCGATCCTCGGCTTGATGTTCTCTTCAACCGAGTTGCCGATCATGAACTGCACGTTCACGTCGATATCGGGATTGAGCTTGCCGAACTCGGCCGCGATCTGGAGCATCTCCTCCGGCCAGTCCGGAGCCCAGATCAGCGCAGTGATGGTAGTCTTGGTCGGTGCAAAAGTGATGGTGGGGGCACTATCCTGCCGATCGCACCCGGATAGCGCGATCAAGAACAGGTACAGCGTGGCCAAGAAGATTCTTTTCATTATTGTTTTTGGTTGGGAGCGGGGCGGCATCCAACATCTCGGCATGGGGTTTTTATTATCTGGCAAACCCTTATTCCGGTCAATGAAGCACCCATGCACGGCATGAAACTGCGACATCCTTAACGCCAAAGTACTCCTGATCAAAAATCACCACCAACGCGATCCGGCAGGTGACCTAGGCGCTCGAGCCGAACCGTAGTGGTGACCGCGAGGATATTTGCGTCTGATTGCTAATTTGATTAGTATTGAAAATATGCGATGCCTAACATCAGGAAATAAAAGTAAAAATTACGGAATAAAGTCATTTTCGTTACAAAAGCGCACAGCTTGTCGTAATCACCGAAAATACACCATAAATCAAATATTGTTATTAATGGTTGTTTGTGGAATTAAACGGATTGACGATAGCGGCCTGATATTCCCTGCAACTTAGTTGCGGCATCAGAAACAACGGTCAAGGGGGCGTATGACGAAATCAACAACAAAAGACTCGCATTCCCCATCTGTAGGGGTTATGGATTCCCGCACGCTACTGCCTGATCGAGATAGTTTCTATCACGACATACACCCCTTGGTCAGCGGTGCCTCGGGCGCAAAGTCTCTAGTGCTGCTGGTCATTGACGTCGACGGGCTGGACTTCATCCTCAGAACCTTCGGTCCGGATGAGCGGGACATCTTGATTCGCGAAGTGGGGCAGCGCATCCAGAAAGCCGTGGAATCGGACAATACCCCTTACCACATCAACCAGAACCGGTTTGCGGTGGTCCTGCAAGAAAGCACCTATGCGCATGCAACTCGGCGGGCTCAGGCGCTGGCTGACGTCTTGAGAATCCCGTTCGAAGTGTCCGGCATCTCATATCATCTGGACGCGTTTGTGGGGATCAGCCATTACCCTAATCACGCGACCTCCCTGAGCGATTTGGTCCGTACATCCGTGTTTGCCGCCTATCAGGCGCGTAAGGCCGAGACTGGGTGTGCGACCTTTGACCAGGTTGAAGACGAAGAGGAACGCCGTCGATTCCGCCTGCTGATTGATCTCGAGCAGGCGCTGGATAAACAGGATGGAATCAAACTGGCCTATCAGCCGCAGATTGATCTCAATTCGGGACGCTGCGTAGGTGTGGAGAGTCTCTGCCGATGGCATCACTCGACACTCGGCCTCATCCCGCCGGGGCACTTCCTGCATTTTGTCGAGCAATCCCCATTGATGATGCCCTTGACCGAAATGATTCTGGATCTGGGCTTGAATGACTTGGCGGAGTGGCAAACGCGTGGTTTCGAAGGCAGTGTCGCTATCAATTTGAGCCCAACCCTTTTTCGACAATCAGATCTGCTGGAGAGGCTCTTCGAGCATTTCCGCTTCTCTAACATGAAAATGGACCAAGTGCACTTCGAGGTGACCGAAACCGGCATCATGGATCAACCCAAACGGGCTATAAACACCCTGACGGAGATTCGAAAGCGCGGCAGTCTCATTGCGGTTGACGACTTCGGCACAGGGCATTCGTCACTGGCCTATCTTGCCGATCTGCCTATCGACATTATCAAGATTGACCAGTATTTCGTACAGAATCTGTCGAAGCCTTGGGGAAGGGCTATTGTTGGCGTCGCCGCCACCCTTGCCAAACAACTGGGCCTGACCACGGTTGCAGAAGGGATCGAGGATGAATCCCAGTTCAACCAATGTCGCGAACTTGGCGTTACCGTCGGACAAGGCTTTCATATGGCCCGTCCCATGTTCAAGGAAGACTTTGAACGGTGGTTGGACATCTGAACGGACGTTCCGAATGGGAAAGAGTCGGCTCGAGGCATTTAGTGACGGTGTATTAGCGATCATCATCACCATCATGGTGCTGGAGATGAAGGTGCCCCACGGCGAAAACCTGGCGGCCTTGCAGCCACTGCTCCCGGTATTCCTGAGCTATGTGCTGAGCTTTGTCTATGTGGGCATTTATTGGAATAACCATCATCACTTGTTGCACGCCACCCACCGCATCAATGGAGGAATGCTCTGGGCAAACTTGCACCTGTTGTTCTGGCTGTCGTTGTTCCCGTTTGTGACTGGCTGGATGGGCGAAAACCACTTTGCACCCCTTCCGACGGCCCTTTACGGGATCGTCCTGTTGATGGCGGCGATGGCTTACCTGATTCTGCAGCGGACGATTATCGCCAGTGAGGGGGGGGAGTCAGTACTGGCGCACGCCATCGGAAGGGATGCAAAAGGCAAGCTGTCCGGGTTGATTTACGCTGCTGCCATACCCGCAGCCTTCGTCAATCATTGGCTTGCGCAATGTGGATATATTTTTGTGGCCCTGATGTGGCTTGTGCCTGACCGGCGGATCGAGAAGGTTCTGTCTGATGCTAATTAGAAAGGCTTGGCACCGACAATCATTCAAATTTGGCTACGCACCCAGCGGACGATATCCTGCGCCCCCATCGCACCTGCCTGCCTAGCCACCTCACGGCCTCCTACAAACAATGCCAGTGTGGGAATGCTACGAATCGCGAACTGAGTGCTTAAGGCCGGCTCCGCCTCTGTATTCAATTTGGCTAGTCGTACCTGTGGCTCAAGCATGCCGGCTGCCTGCTCGAAAGCCGGGGCCATCATCCTGCACGGCCCACACCAGGGCGCCCAGAAATCGACCAGTACCGGAATATCGTTACGGGAAATATGCTTGTTGAAGGTGGCTGATGTCAACTCCAGAGGCCTGCCAGTAAATATTGGTTGATGGCATTGCCCGCATCGTGGCTGTTGTTCAATCCGTGCGATCGGGACACGGTTGACAGAATGGCAGTGAGGGCAGGCCAGGTAGAAGGGGTCGCTCATGTTGTTTGCCGGGCTGTGAGTTAAGAATGTCTTAAATATTGGGGCCTGATCATCGACTTCAATAGGTGGACTGATGCGCTCAACGGCATGATGTGAACAATCCAGGCAGGGTGGCCGTTTTAACTCGCGCCTATC
>DAIDAS010000088.1 GCA_027310505.1 bacterium | reverse complement strand
CACTAACCGCGATCCGCGCCAGGCCATTGGCGACGGGCGGTTGCGCGAAGACCTATACTACCGCGTGAATGTGTTCAATATCGCCCTACCTCCACTGCGGGAGCGCAAGGACGACATCCCCGCGTTGGCAGCCAGCTTTCTCTCCAGCCAGAACAGCACCCATGGCGTTTCGGCGGCAGCGATGACCTGTTTGCAGGATTATTCCTGGCCGGGCAACGTGCGCGAACTCCAGAATGTGATCGAACGTGCAGCTGTTCTTTGCCGTAGCGGAGAAATCGACGTTAAGGACCTTCCGCAGGAAATGACCGCCGTGAAGGTGGGCGTGGATGCCTCGGGACCTGACGCGTTCGCATCCCTGGAACTCAACCCGGCAGTAGAAAAGCTGGAGGAATCCATGATCCGCGCAGCCTTGAGCCAGGCCGGCAATAACAAGAGCAAGGCCGCAAGACTGCTTGATATCAGCGAGCGTACGCTGTGGTACAAGCTGAAAAAATTGGGGCTATGAGCGGGGATTGGTCATCCGGGTTTCAGGAATGGCCTCGCCAAGGCATGGCCGGCATATACAAGCCATGAAGTGAAGGGCACGAGTTGAAAAACATGTTCCGCGCGCTCGCCGGGCGCGATTTCAGGTATTACTTTTTTGGACAGGTCGTTTCGTTGATCGGTACCTGGGTGCAACAGGTTGCGCTGTCCTGGATTTCTTACAGTATTACCGGGTCCGCCTTCATACTTGGTCTCGTCGCCTTTTCCGGACAGATTCCCATGCTTGTCGCAACCCCGCTGGGCGGGGTGCTGGCCGACCGTTTCAGCAAGCGCAACATTCTGCTCTGGACGCAGGTGGTCGAGATGGCGGTTGCCGCCGTTTTGTCGGTGATCGCTTGGCAGCAAGGTTTCAGCCCATGGATATTGATCGCGGCTTCGGTGGTGCTGGGCATTTCTGGTGCGATTGAAATGCCGTCGAGACAGGCGTACATCACCGAACTCATTCACGAACGCAATTTGCTGTCCAACGCGATCGCGCTCAATTCGCTGACCTTCAATGCGGCCCGTCTGCTTGGGCCGGCAATCGCTGGGTTTACCCTCGCGGTTTTCAACGAACCGGCCTGCTTTGCCATCAACGCCATTTCTTATGTGGCTGCCATTTATACGTTGCTCACCATTCATCCCGAAAAATCCGGCAGGCACCGGAAAGCCGGTTCCCTGATGGAGGCCTGGGCATATCTGCGCGAATTTGCCCCGGCACGCTGGCTGGTAACCACGGTGGCCGTCACCAGTATTTGCGTTTCTCCCTTCATGACTTTCATGCCGGTGTATGCCAAGGATATCTTCAAGGGCGGACCTGACCTCCTGGGTATATTGCTGGGGGCTTCGGGGAGCGGGGCGCTGGCGGCAGCGCTTTACCTGGCGAACAGGCGGTCGGTGGCGGGCCTCGGGAATCGCATCACGCTCGGTTGCCTGGTCGGTGGGGTCGCGTCGGCAGCTTTTGCCTACAATCCTTTGCTGACGCTGGCATTGCCGCTGCTGTTTGTTTCCGGGGGGGCTTTTATCATGATCGTGACCTCCTGCAACATTCTCCTGCAGACCCTGGTTCCGGGGCATTTGCGTGGTCGGGTGATGGCGCTTTACACGATGTCATTCATCGGGATGCTGCCGATCGGCAGCCTGGTCTACGGTAGCCTCGCCCACCATATCGGAAGTGTGAAACCCGTGTTCGTGATTGCCGGGGTGCTGTCGGCAGGTTACGGCTATGTCTTGGTGAAAGTCATGCCGGATTTAAGGCGTATCAGCCAGCAAGCCCTGCACACGGATACGCTGACTTAGGGTGTTTGGGCTGCCCGGTGATCGGCCAGTATCGAGCATGACAGATTGAACTCGTCTTGCTGCAACCATGGGCTGTTCGAAATGGTCAGCATGCGCGCCGCAAAATCCCGGGCATTCGGGATGCTGGCATCGCGGAACAGATGATGCAGGTAGTCGTAGTCCGGCAGGGCGTGGATGAACAGGCGGCTGACACCCAGCCCCGCACCCCACAGTTGTTGCAGGGCCGCGTCTCGGGTCTGCCGGTCGGGCATCATGACCATGAAATACGGCCATGTGCCTTGTCCGCCGGGCATATCTTCCAGTACGCGCAGGCCGGAGACTGCCTTAATCTGTTCCTTGCGTCCCGTTGCCTGCGTTTCTGTCTGCCGCAGAAACTCAGGCAGGCGCGACAGCGCATTTGCGCCGATGACCTTGCGGAAGCTGCCGACCCGGTGCAGCGGAATATCGAAATCGAAATCGTCGCCCACGGCTTCGATCAGCCAGCCCCGTTTGATGGCGCTGCGTAGCGGGTTGCCATAGACATAGCGCAAGCCGAACGGGTTGTAGAACGCGGCATAGCCTGTCAGTTCGATCAGGCGGCGCGTTTCCCAATACAGGCTTGGGGGGATGATGCTGGCTGAAATTTCGCGCAGGCGCCGGCGCAGCGCTGGGTCGCGCGCAATCAGCACGCCGCCCTCGAAAATACTGAGCCCCTTGCCGACGGCGAGACTGAAAAAGCCGACATCGCCTGCCAGCCCGACGGATTGCCCGTTCCACTGCGCGCCAAGTGCCTGGGCAGCATCTTCTACGACATACGCGCCGATGTGGCGGGCGGTTTCAAGCACCGGGGCGAGATCGGCCACCCGCCCGCCGAGGTGGGTGGGGATGATCGCCAGCGTGTCCTGGTTGCACACCTGTGCCAGCGAATGTGGGCAGAGGTCGAAGTGATTGGGCTGAATATCGCACAGCACCGGCTTCAGTCCGCAATGCACGATCGCGATCGGCACCAGCGGGCAGGTGTAGGCC
>DAIDAS010000074.1 GCA_027310505.1 bacterium | reverse complement strand
GGCCTACAGGCAGCAGATGGTCGATATCGAACGCACGTTCGGTGCTTTGCTGAGACAGCTCCCTAACAAGTCGCAAATGGATGGCCTGCTGACCGATATCAACCAGGCAGGGCTTGAGCGCGGGCTGGAGTTCGAATTGTTCAAACCCGGTCAGGAGCGGGCGGCGGAGTTCTATGCGGAAATGCCGATTTCGATCAAGGTGACTGGCGGGTACTTCGATCTGGGCGCGTTTGCGGTAGGAATTTCCAAGCTTTCCCGCATCGTGACGTTGAATGACCTGAAGATCTCACCGGTGACGGGTAAGGATGGGCAGCTGTCGATCGAAGCCGTGGCGAAAACCTTCAGATATCTGGATGCCAGTGAAGTCGCACCCAAGAAGAAGGAAAAGAGAGGCAGGGCCGGCGAATGACACCGATGCAACGCATGTGTGATGTGGTGGAGGTGGATCAGTGAAAGCGCGTTTTTCCGTCATTCTCCTGAGTGCCCTGCTGACGGCCTGTGGCGCCAACGAAGGGGATGACCTGGATAAGTTCATCAAGGAATCCGGCAAGGATCTGCGCGGTAAGGTGGATCCATTGCCTGAGGTTACGCCGTTTGTGCCGGTTGAGTTCAATAAGGATGGTGCGCTGAATGATCCATTCAAGCCGCGCAAGGCCCAAACGCCGAAGAGTGGTGGGTTGCGGCCGGATCTGAATCGCCCGCGCGAGGCGCTGGAAGCCTACCCGCTGGAAAGCCTCAAATATGTGGGTAACCTGAAGAAGGGCAAGCTCAAATATGCCTTGGTAAAGGCCCCCGATAACGCGGTCAATCAGGTCACCATCGGAAATTATCTGGGACAGAATCTGGGCATGGTCATAGATATTTCCGATAACGAAATCAAGATCAAGGAAATCGTGCAAGACGAACTCTCCGGCGATTGGGTCGAGCGTGCGGCGAGCATTAATTTGCAGGAATAGAAACTGGAGTTATTAAGCATGGGTAAATTATTCAAGCAAATAGGTATCGTGATGGCGGGCTGCGTTGTCCTGATGGCAAGCTTGGCAGCACAGGCGGCAGGCGTTGCCGAGGAAAGCGCGGCGCTTAACAAAATCGAGAAAATCGATTTTTCCAGTCTGGCTGGGGGCAAGGTCAGCATCAAGGTCATGCTGAGCCAACCTATGGAAAACGCCCCGGCAGGGTTTGCCCTGAACAATCCACCGCGTATCGCGCTTGATTTCCCTAATGTGGCTAACGGAACGCAGAAAAGTTCATATGCTGTCGACCAAGGCATGTTACATAGCCTGAGCTTGGCCCAAGGCAAGGGACGCACCCGCATGGTGCTGGATTTAAGCAAGGCATCTGCCTATACCACCAGCATCAGTGGCAAGGAAGTTTCCATTCTTTTGCAACCCCAGGAAGGGGTGGCGCAGGCACAAACCAATGTGACCAAGTTTGCGGAGTCGGTTGCTTCCGATCAAAGGCATGCGCTCAACGGTATCGACTTCATGCGGGGCAAGAACGGTGAAGGGCGCGTAGTAGTCGATTTGTCGGATGTCGGCACCGGCATCGATATGCGCCGGCAAGGCAAAAACATCATCATTGATTTTATCAATACCGATATTCCTGCCAATCTCGAGCGTCGTCTGAATGTGGTGAATTTCAATACGCCCGTGCTGAATGTCGATGCCATGAAGCAAGGCAAGAATGCGCGTTTGATCATTGAACCCAAGGGCAACTGGGAACATTCCTCTTATCAGGCAGACAAGAAATTTATTGTCGACGTCAAACCGATTATCGAGGATCCCAGCAAGCTGGTGCAGGGGTCACGCCAGGGTTATACCGGTGACAAGCTATCGCTGAATTTCCAGAACATCGAGGTCCGTTCGGTGCTGCAGGTGATCGCAGATTTCACTGGGTTCAATATCATTACCAGCGACACGGTGAACGGTAACCTGA
>DAIDAS010000065.1 GCA_027310505.1 bacterium | reverse complement strand
CCTGTATGAAGTGGCCCCCTCCTGCACAAAGCACCCCCGTAATGTCTTTCTTTTCGTTGTTCTTTCGTGACTGATCGAGTATCTGGCGCAACTGATCGGCCGAAAGATTCTCAGAGCCTGAACTCAAATACAGCAATCGCGATAGCTGGTGCATACCTGGCCCGGGATTAGTATTGGATAACACAATATTGGTGGTCAGCGCAGGAACAAGTCATGGTCACGTCGCCCGAGGTATTGGAATCGACAAGGGAGATTTACGCCACACGACACGCACACGATGAGCCAAGCTTTATAGATCCCGACATTCAACAGTTCAGCGAGAACTCACGAAAGGCCAGATCTCCTCCGGCACTTGTGGCAAGGACTCAAAACCCGGCCTGGCGAACAGGTACCCCTGAAAAAGCGTGACGCCCTCATCTGCCAGCGTCAAACATTCTTCGCGGGTTTCAACCCCTTCTGCGATGACGCGAATCGAAAGTTCACGGCATGCGGTAAGAATGGCGAAAACGAGCGCACGACGGACACGGTCAGAGTCGATATTGCGTGTCAGCGCCATATCAAGCTTGATGATGTCCGGTTGCCAGTCAGCAAGCAGATTCAATCCGGCAAATCCCGCGCCAAAATCGTCAATCGCAGTCGTGAATTGATGTTTCTTGTATTCGATGAATATCTTGCGAAGATGGTCGTGATCTCGAACCTTCTCGCCTTCCGTCACCTCGAACATGATGCGATCGGTTGGAAAGTTCAGCTCAGCGGCGGCTTCCAACGTGGCGCGAATGCATGTTTCAGGTTTGTAGACGGCATTGGGCAGAAAATTGATGCTGAGCATCCCCTGAAGATCAAGTTTTTTCGCCAGATCAATGGCTTTGACCCTTATGGACTGGTCGAATATATAGCGATTGGAGTCGTTCAACTGGGAAAGAACGCTGCCCGCACTTTCGTTATTGCTGCCCCTGACTAACGCCTCGTACCCAAAAATGGACCGGGTGCCAATGTCAACAATAGGCTGGAAGGCCATACTGAAATCGATCCCCAGTTTTTTCCCATCCCTGCAATCCCTGCATCCAACAGGGGTGAAGTCATTAAGTTTATTCATGTTTTTGAACGTCTGATTGCGATTTCGAACCAAGATATAGTACTTGATTGTTTTGGTCAACTATATTGGGGATGCCGGTTCGGTGCTCATCCACGAAAGCTGCTGAGCATCGAGAAGCAGCTTCCATTTGGCGCAAGACAATCTCTTGCCGACCAAAAAACTATTACATTCATGGGATTGTTTTCCCTTGCATTCCCGACTTATATAGTCAAGAATTCAGAAAAACTGGCTGTCTAATTATTTTTAAATTACAGCGATTGATAATTGAACATAAAGCCGTTCACACGGTCGAGAACTGGACAACTGGAATCCATATAAAAGAAAAAATATGCTAACTCCCCCGGTCCCGCCCAACGAAGCCCTCAGGCTTAATGCCTTGAAAGCACTGAAACAGCTGGATACAGCCTCCGACGAGCGGTTCGACAGGATTACCTTTCTCGCAAGCCGTCTGCTCGATATCCCCCAGGCAATCATCAGCCTGATCGACACTGACAGGCAGTGGTTCAAATCATGTATTGGGCTGGATGATGCCGAGACATCCCGACATATTTCCTTTTGTGGCCACGCGATTCTTGGGGATGACATATTCGAAATCCCCGACACCCTAAAAGATGAACGGTTTTTTGATAATCCATTGGTATTGAATGCGCCATACATCCGTTTTTACGCTGGAGCCCCCCTAAAGACAATCGACGGATTCAACTTCGGAACCCTGTGCGTCATCGATCAGAAACCGCGCTCCCTCTCGAATCATGAACGAGAAGTCTTGAGAAGTCTCGCAGACTGGGCGCAGTATGAGTTTTCCTTGCCGGTCATTCATGAAACCCTGGACAAGGTTTTATTTCAGGACGCGAAACTAGCGGCAATCCTCAACACGGTGGTCGACGCGATCATCACCATTAACGAACAAGGGCTGGTCGAGAGCCTCAATCCGGCAGCAGTAAAGATGTTTGGGTACGCGCCCGCCGAAATCATCGGGAAAAACATCAGCCATTTGATGCCTGAGCCCTATTCCAAAGAACATGACGAATACCTGAAAAGATTTCTGCAGACACGCGAGCCCAAGGTGATCGGCAAAGGAAGGGAGGTCACCGGCAAGCGCAAGGACGGCTCAACCTTCCCGATGGAATTGGCAGTCAGTGAAACCGTCGTGTCGGGCCGCAGATTCTTCACAGGCATCCTCAGGGACATCACTGACAGAAAAGCCTCCGAAGCCCTCATTTTACAGATGGCGCAGACCGACCACCTGACGGGCCTGCCAAACAGGGCGTTGTTTGCCGACCGGTTCAGGCAAGCCATTTCGATCGCAAAACGTGAAAATCATGTTTTGGCGTTGATTTATATAGATTTGGATAATTTCAAGCCCATCAACGATACATTCGGCCACACCGTGGGAGACAAACTGCTCAGGATGGGCGCTGTCAGAATGCAGAATTGCCTTCGGGAATCGGACACGCTGGCAAGGGTTGGTGGCGACGAATTTGTTGTTCTTCTGCCCCAGATCGAGAACAAGGATAACGCCCAGGTTGTCGCAGAAAAGATTCTTGATGTTCTTAATCAGCCCTTTGATCTTAACGGCAAGAATGTCACTATTTCGTGCAGTTGCGGGATCTCCATCTATCCGGAAAACGGTGCCGATGAAATCGAACTGACGAAGCGTGCCGACGATGCCATGTACCAATCAAAAAAAACGGGGCGTAACAAAGTGATTTTTGCGAATTAACCTCACGCGATCTTGTGGCTGGCGACAAGTTCAAGCCGACATCACGCCTGTGCCAGAACCTCGATGATCGGGCAGGCAGCCCCGCCGCTCCCAGCATCACACTGCTGCACCAACCCGCTCAGCGCCTGCTGCATGGTAGCAAGGTCGGCTATTTTCTGTTCGATCAACGCCAGCTTGTGGGCTGCCACCGCCCGCGTCTCCTTACAGGCGCACGCCCCATCCAGCTTCAGTAGCCCGCTGATTTCCGACAGCGTGAAACCCAGAGCCTGTGCCCGCTTGATGAAGCGTACGCGCTTAGCCTGTTCCGGTGCATAGCGCCGATGGCCGCCGAGCGGCTTAACCGGCTCGTCCAGCAAACCACGCCGCTGGTAATACCGGATCGTCTCGATGTGCACCCCCGCAGTTTCTGCCAACTTGCCTATGGTCAGTTCCGCCGTCATCACACCTCCCTTGATCCCGTACTTGGGTACGGAATTTAGAATAGCATTCTGGCAAACAAATTCAAGGAGACAGGCATGGTGCAACTCACCGGTAAAGGCTCGCTGATTGCGGGCATACTGGCCGCCATTGGCGCGTCTGTGTGCTGCGTTGGGCCTCTCGTGCTGCTGACGCTAGGCATCGGCGGCACCTGGGTGGGGACGCTGACGGCCATGGAACCGTACCGCCCCATTTTAATAGGCCTCACGCTGCTGTTCCTCGGCCTGGCATTTCGCAAGCTTTATCT
>DAIDAS010000356.1 GCA_027310505.1 bacterium | reverse complement strand
ACGCCAAGAATCTGTGCAAGAGATTGCTGACTGATGTGCAAAAGCGCGGCGGCGCGCAGCACGGCCTTGGTCAATGTCTGGGAAGCCGCATTATCAAGCGGTGATTTTTGGATGAGTTTCATAAAATAATATATCCTTTCTAGAGAAATAATATATTATTTTAATTTCCATAGCAAGTAACTGCGCGCAATAATCGTCCGGTTCGCAGAGGCTGTCGAACATACGTGGAATCATGCGGTGAAGGCGATCGTTGCGGAACAGATCAGTTCGCTTGACTGTTTGCCGTCCAGTGAAGTAATTTTGAAACGGTCAGAATTTCCAAGGCCGTTGATTTTAAAGTGATTTAATTTACCCTATATCAAAGTTATTTCACTCAGTCGCGAAGTAAATCTGCAACTCGCCGTCGTCGTGAACTAATATTGAAACTCTACGAATGTGCGACGATGGGGTGAGCAATGCCACACATACCACGGTTCTCAAAAGCAGCGGACAATACTCGTCCGTATAACAGTCATCGGTACGACGTATTCGCGCCAAAACTCAATCGAACTCTCACTTTGTTCGGTCGGACGACGGCGAATGGGGATTTCAAGAAAAAGGTGTGATTTTTAATTTTACATAATATAAAGTGTAGCAGTATCGTTTTTAAGCACTGGCGCGGCATCTGACTGTGTCGGAGTCAAAGATAAATTGACAAGAACAAAGAGGAGAGCGCTAACCGCCGTCGCTGTCCTCTGTGAAAAAACCTCCCATAGCGATTTTTGGCCGGCTCGTTCTGCTCGGTCAATGTCTGCTGCCATTATTATTCGCATTGGATCGATGCCAATTTCAAGTGCAAGCGCAATGCACGCTTCATTGTCCATGATTCGCTTACCGTTTCGGTATTGACTCATTTGACCAGATGACCATCCGATTTTTTTGCAGAGTGCAAAATCGTTTTTTAGACCGCTTTTTATGATTGCGTCGTCTATAAATTTCACGCTTTTCATTGTTACACCTCGTTGCTTAACGTTCTTAAGATTATTTCAGTTGATGGCAAAGGGTTTGCCGGCCATCTAATCAATTTTATTCCTGCTAATTCCAATGCCTTGTTTTTAGTCTTGTCTGCTTTTTGTCGAGTTGCAGTCGTATGCGATTTGTCATCTATTTCAATTGCTGCAATGATTTCTAATGATCTATTGCATATCACGAAATCTAAGCTTTTTTTCGAAATTGTATTGAATGCCGCTTGTCCTTTGGTAGTAACACAACGACTCATTCCTACCTGTGTCAGAACTACATGGTCAGGCAGCGTTTGAATCAATCTCCAATACATATTCTGCTCGTTATTTGTTAGCGGTTTCTTCTTTTTATAGTCGTACTCGACTGTCTTTTTCTCACTTGATTGCTTTTTTTTAGCAATAAATATTGCGAATAAAACAATCATAACTAGAAATATTAATATTATTTTCATTGTTTCCTCTTGACAATCTCACGGTCGTTACATATTCTCACAATTGTTAGATTTAACGGGCGTGAGATTTGATGAACTCTAAGACCAAAAACCTAGCAGGTCAAGTAGAGGGTCGGCCGGGATTCGCGCAAAATTCCTCAAATTCCAGCGTAACCCGCTGATTTTCAAAGAATTCGCGTCTTGTAGTTCATCGGCGGCACTTTCCGGTCCAGATCCAGCGTGTAGTCGCCGAACCGGTTGATGTGTTCCGTGCGGTACGGCGCCAGACCGGCCAAAATGTCCTCGTTGATAGGCAAGCCCTCTTCCTGCATCTCTTTCAAGACGCCGGTCATCGCCTCGACATTGTGCAGGATCGCCAGATTGGCGACCAACTGATTGTATTTGACCACCTTGCGCTGCTCGTGGCGCACATTCTCGGCAATGACGCCCTGGTTGCCGAAGAACAGCCACTTGATGAATTGGTTGAACTCCTCGCTCTTGTTGGTGGCGGCCTGGATAGTCTTGCGCAGCTCGACGTCGCCGATGTATTTCAACAGGAATTCGGTGCGCGCCACGCGTCCGAGTTCGCGGAACGCGAAATACAGTTTGTTCTTGCGGCTGGCCGTGCCCAGGCGCCGCAGGATCGTCGACGGCGTGATCTTGCCGGCCTTGATCGACAACGCGATGCGCAGCATGTCCGGCAGATGCGTTTCGATCAACTCCCAGTTGACCGCTTCGCTGAACAGCCCATTGATGTGTTCGTAACGCGTGCCACGGTCCGGCTTGAAGAACACCAGTTTCTTCAGGTTGCGAATGCGCGGCATCAGGTTGATACCCAACAGATAGGCCAGTCCGAACACCGGTGCGCTTTGCGCATGGGTGTCACCATGCAGCGTGTCGGGCTGGATATCGGACTCGTTCTTGATCAAGCCGTCCAGGATGTAAATCGCCTCGTAGACGCCACACGGGATGAAGTGGCTGAACAACGCGATATACATGTCCGACACATGGTAGTAGCCGATGCCGCCGTAGCCGCCATAGCGAATATGGTATTCGGACAACAGGTTTTGCTCGTACATGTTCCACTTCGTACCGTCGGCCGACGCGCTCTTGCCGGTGCCCCAGTACTTGGGCAGCAGGAACTTGTTGTAGGCGTTGACCACCTGGACGATCGCCTTCTCCAGCCGTTCCTCGGTCATGTGGTGCAGGTTCAGCCACGCGACCTGCTTGCGGCTCAATCCCTTCACCGACCGCGCGGTCTGCGTCGGTCCCAGGTTGCAGCCGTAACAGAACAGCGTCGTCACGAAGCGCTTGCGCGGATCGTCGATCTTCGCCTCGAAGCCCGACAGCGGGCCGAACTGCCGGTGCAGATCCAGCCAGCCTTCCGATTCCACCAGGATGTCGAGGATATTCTTTTCCGGGAGGCGCGCGGCGAGCTGTTTGTCGATATAGTCGAGCGCGGCCGGCTTGGCATCCTTGTCGTGCTTGCGCAGAATGATCTCGCTGCCGTTCAGCTCCACATGCTCGTTCTCGGGCAAGCCGCTGTCGACGCGCGACGCCGTCTCGGACAGCCACCGCTTCAGGCCGGCCACGAATGCCTTCGGCTCGGTCGGCAGGTCCAGCATGGCGCCGTATTCACCGACCTGCGCCTGGTACGTTTCCCAGTCCACCAGCTGCACCCGGTAATCGCTGTACTGGTCGCTATTGGCTACATACAGGTCGCCCGACTGCAATTCCTGCATCGCCTCGGTCAGCACGCACAGCTCGAAGTATTTGCGATTGACTTCGGCGACTTGACCGGAACGCTGTCCGGTCACCAGTTTGCGCCATTTGTCCGGAATCCATTTCAGGTTGATGCTGGTACCGGCGATCGGCAGCCATTCCTTGTGGCTTTGCCGGTTCGCCAGCACGAAACGGATCGCATCGATGAGCGACAGGTCCGCCGTGGTCGATTCCAGGTCGAGCAGGCTCAGGCAGTTCAGCATCAGCGGCCGTTGCGCCTGGTACGGCACCAGCATGAACGGCAGGTAGTTGTTGCCGGCGTAGGCTAAATGTTCCTCGCACTCGGCCAGCAGGTGTTCCGGCTCGCCATGCATGGCGGCGGCGATGCGCTTGCCCCGTTCCTGATCGGTTTCGCCTTCCTGGAAGGCTTCCAGCACGTTGCGCAACTGGGAGACCAGTTTTTCCGCGCGCTTCTGGTGATCCAGGTAATACTGCTGCAGTTGCTCCTCGGCCCCGGAGTGGATCTTGCGCAGCTTGCGGATGAACATGTCGACGGCGTCGTCCAGCGCCTTGCTCAACTGCGCATGGAACAGCATTACCATCAACGCATAGCGTTTGTTGTGCTGGACCGCCTTCAGGTCCGCCGCGTCGAGCGCACGCGCTTCATGCACATATTGGGTACGCTTGACCACCGGAATATGGTCGACCGCGGGCAGTTCGGTGGCCCAGCTTTTGAGCCACTTGACGTGCTCGAGATACTGCCGCACCTCCGTATTGGTCGGCTTCTTCGGATCCTGCTTCAACTGCTGCCAGCCGCTGATCAATTGGTCCGGGGCGACGGCCAACATGGCGTCGAACTGCGCGATGACTTCGGGCGGCAGCGGCGCCGTCAAGCTCCGGAAATACTGCTCGTTGACCTGGTTGCGCACGCGCTGCGCGGTGCGGTTCAGGCTGCTGAAGGCCGGCAGCTCGAAACGCTGGCGGATCAGCTCCTCGATGACCACGTTGATGATGTCGGCCAGTTCCTGCTTGGTCTGTGCCGCCTGGGTTGCCGCCAGATGAATGGCGGCGTCGGTTTCGCCGGTGACCGGCTTGATCTTCAGGTAAGACCGGACCGCTTCCATGAAGCGTTGCCGCGTGTTGGATTTCTCCTCGGCTTGCACCTCCCGCATCGGTATCGTTCGCGCGCCGATCGCCTTGGTCAGGAACGAGACGATGATCGGCGGCATATCCGCCAGCATCGGAAAGTAGCCCAGGCGCTGTACGCTCTTGAGCAAGACCATCAGGTACAGCCGTGCCGGCGCCGTGCGCGCGGTCCGGCGCGCGAACCGATGTTCCTCTTCCGTCGGGGTATAGATCTCCTCGACCTCGCGTTGCGTCAGCTCCGGCTTGAAACGCGGATAGGCCGTTTCATGAATACTGCTCACAGCGATGGACTCCCTGATTCTTGTTTTCGTCGCTCGGTAGTCCATCACACCACTACCGATGCTCTTCTTATCGCAACCCGCCTATGCCAGGCGGCCATGCCTACTGCTGGTGGTTCGCCTACCGGCCTGCCAGACTACGGCAAGGTCATCTTGATCGACTTTTCAATGGGGGGATAACAGACGCCCTGTTTGATATGGCAACCCTGATAGGTGGCGACCAGGGTGAAATCCTTCGCCTTGGGCGCGCGGTTCAACGCGATTTCCGCCTTCACCGGGCGCGGATAGGTCTCCATCTTGCCGAAGAATTGATCGGTCTTGACGTCGCCCGGCGGCAAGTTCACCGCCCCGATCGCGACGCCGCTGGCATCCTTCAGCGCGAATCGCACTTTGTCCTTATAGAGGTAATAACCGTTTGCCGGGATGAGGTCGGCCACGAGCGTCGTGGCGTTTTTGAACGACACTTTCAGCTTGAAGGCATCATCCGGTTCGAGCAGTTCGTCTTCCTTTTTGCTGGAAAACAGCCCCGCAACGCGGCTTTGCAACCCCGGTGCGGACGATTGCTGCGCAACCGCTGGTTGCAGTACGCCGCCGCACCAGGCCGCCAGCACCAGGCTGGAAATCAAACGTTTTTTCACCATAAAAGCCTCCTGAGTTAGGTGTTTGCTACGATGCGCGACCGACGGGGAGCGACGCGTCCAGGAACGCGCGCAGCTTCGCAAAATTGATGATGCCGACCGTTTTGGAAATCCGCTGTCCGGATGGGTCGATCATGAATGTGACCGGCGTTACCCGGACTTGCCCGTAATCGCGCGCGAGCGCCCCCCCCTGATCGAGGACAACCGGGAATGGCAAGGACTGTTTCGCCGCATACTGCCGCACCTGTTGCGGATCGTCATACGGCATCGCCACCGCGATGACTTCCAGGCCGCGCGGCTGGTACTGCCGGTAAGTGGCGATCAGTTCCGGCATTTCTGCCAGGCAGATACCGCATGTGGTTGCCCAGAAATTGACCAGGACGATTTTGCCCCGCAAATCGCTCGGCGCGATCCGTCGACCGTCGATCGTGGTGAAGGCTGCAGCGGAGTCCGCCGACTTTTGGAATACGGCATAGGTGCCAGCAGCGACGGCAGCGAGCACAGCCAACGCCGCAACCACGCGCACAGCTTTGTTAATGCGCATAGTCAGCCTCGTCAATTCGGCCATCCTTGACGCGGACCACTTGCTGGGCGTGGGTTGCCACAGCTGCGTTATGGGTGACCATCACAATGGTTTTGCCTTGTGCATGCAGGCGTTTGAGCAACTGTAGCAGTTCCGCTTCCGACGCCGAGTCCAGATTGCCGCTCGGTTCATCCATCAGCAACACGTTCGGATCGTTGGCCAGTGCCCGCGCAATCGCCACGCGCTGTTGCTGGCCGCCCGACAGCATGCCCGGAAAAAAATCCGCCTTGCCTGTCAATCCAACTGCATCCAGCAATGCCAGCGCGCGCGCTTTCCCCGCATGCGATGCCATCCCGCCGAACCAGAGCGCCATCTGGATATTCTCCAAAGCGGTCAGATGCGGCAACAGGTTGAAGAACTGGAACACGAAGCCGATTTCTTTCGCACGCGCTCGTGCCAGCGCGTTGGGCGGCAAAGCGGTCAGTTCCGTACCATTGAGGTTAATTTTCCCTGCTGTGGGCCGATCCAGCCCGCCCATGATCTGCAACAGCGTACTTTTGCCATGACCAGACGGTCCCATGATGGCGAGCCAGGAACCGCGTTTCACCGTCAAATTCACATTAGCCAGAGCGATGGTGGAGGCGTCCCCAGTGCCATAGACTTTGCTGATATTTTCGACATGAATCAAAGTGTCAGACATGACGAATTGCCTCCATTGGCGACAGCTTGGCAGCCCGGTAAGCGGGATAGAGTCCTGCCACTAGTGCAAGACCGATCGATAGACCTAATGTCACTAGGGCGGTGGCGCCATCTAATACGGGAGTCGATGTTTGGGGCAGTGCCGCAGTGAACGCATTATTGGTGAGCGCAGGGCCAAATAGCCAGGCTCCCGCCATCCCAATCAGCATGCCGAGCACGCCGCCCAGCAACCCATACAACCCGGACTCGAACATGAAGGACAGGAACAGCGTTCTCCGGGTACTGCCCACGGCTTGCATGATGCCAATTTCATGCCGCCGTTCATACACGGCCGTCAGTAGGGTGTTGACGATGCCAAAGGCCGCTGCCAGGACACCTACTGCGGCGACTGCCTGCATCGCAGCCCCCACGGTGCCGACGATCGACAGAATGGACGACAGCAACTGTTTGTCCGTAACCACCGCCACGTTGGCTGCTTCCTGGATACGCAAGGAGACTGCATCGACTTGTTCTAGGTTGGTGACCTGCACCGCAATGAACGACACTTTGTCTTCGACGT
>DAIDAS010000027.1 GCA_027310505.1 bacterium | reverse complement strand
GCACACACCGGCACCCGTACGCAATTATCGAACACGCGATCATCGCACCTCACCGGCAACTTCACGCTTTCGCCGTTCTGCCGTACGCGCACCATCTCGCCAGCCTGCAATCCCAGCCTGCCCATCAGGGCGCTGTTCATGGCTGCGATACCGACCGAATACTGGCCGGATTTCTGCAGCGAAGGCGCACGACGCACGACAGCATCCGACTGATACAGCGGGATTTCGCCGATGCGTTGCAACGCGGCAGTACCCGCCTGGACATTCACTTCAACCAGATGGCGCAGGTTGTTGTTGAGGCGGTTCCAGACCACTTTCGAGGGTTTTTCGCCACCAAAAATTTCGTTCTTGACCTGTTCGCTGCTGTCGAACTCGAAACCTTCCAGCCCCAGCAGGTTGCCCAGTACGCGCAACACCTTCCAGCCCGGGCGGCACTCGCCCAGCGGTTTGACGGCCGCGGCAAAGCTCTGTACACGCCCTTCCATGCTCATGAAAGTACCAGAAGTTTCGGTGAACGGCGCAACTGGCAACAGCACGTCGGCGTCATTCAGGGTCGACGACCTGTAGGCTGACAATGCCACGACGAAATCCGCCTCAGCCATCGCCGCTGATGCCAGCTTGCCGTCACGGCAATCCAGAGCGGGTTCGACGTTGACCAGCACATACGCCTTGCGCGGCTGTTCGAGCATGGTGTGGGCGTTGAGGGCGCCGACACTCGGCAACACCCGTGCCAGATCCAGGCCAACCCGGTTGGCGGCTTCGGACAATACGCCAAAAGTGGCTCCGCACAGCGAAGCAATGGCTTCAGCCAGGCTGTAGAGCTCTGAATATCGTGGATGATGCTGGGCAATATTGCCCAGGAATACGGCCGAACGCGGACTGACCAGGTCGTAATCCTTGCCGTGGCCGGCCAGGCTGTACGCCATCGCGCGGGCATTTTCGCCAACCTCGATACCTTCCAGCAGCGTGCTGAGGGATGGTGGCAGGCACAACGACAGGCGTTGCAGGCCGGACATCGCCTTGAGCACCTGCAACAGTTCGTTGACCATGCCATCGGGGCTGCAGATTTCCTTGAAGGCAACCGGCATCAAGGGGTCATCGTCCAGCGGGTTGATCAACGACACTTCGGCGCCGTTCATCTTTACGGCATTGCGCAGACGGTGAGCCAGCAACGGGTGCTCGTTGCGCAAATTGCTGCCGATCACCAGCACACGGTCCATTTCCTGCAGGTCTGGGATGTTGCAGCCCATCCACGGCGTACCCTGGAAATGGCCATCCAGACGGAAATCACCACGGCGCAGACGATGATCGACATTGCCGCAATGCAGGCCGCGCGCAAGCTTCTTGGCGAGATAGCCTTCTTCCATGGTGCTGTTGGGCGCCACCAGGAAACCGATGTCGTTGCCGTCCTTCTCGGCCACCACCTTCAGGCGATTGGCGACGAATTCGAGCGCGGACTTCCAGTCAGCCTCTTTCCATTCGCCGTTCTGCTTGATCATCGGCACGGTCAGGCGATCAGCGCTGTTTAGGCCTTCATAAGAGAAACGGTCGCGGTCGGAAATCCAGCACTCATTGATGCTTTCTTTCTCGCGCGGCAACACGCGCATGACGCGGTTGTCCTTGACCTGCACTTCGATCTGCGACCCCAGGCCATCATGCGGCGCAATGG